>JAFRSP010000047.1 GCA_017427525.1 Clostridia bacterium | reverse complement strand
TATCGACCTGCTTCGCCCTGCTACTACAAGAGCCGCAGCGGCGCGCAGGACGCACACGAAACCATTCGCCCCACCACCTTTACCCTCCCGCCCGAGAAGGTGAAGGAGAGCCTTTCGAGAGATCACTATCGGCTCTACAAGCTGATCTGGGATCGCTTCGTAGCCTGCCAGATGGGAGCGCAGGTGCTGGATGTGGTGGCGGTCGACGTTGCAGCCAAGTCGAGAGAAACCGTGCAGAGCTATCTGCTCAAAGCGTCGGGACACACCGTGGTATTCCCCGGCTTCACCGCCGTATACGAAGAGTCCACCGATGAAAAAGAGGAGGAGGGCAAGCTCCCCGAACTTGAGGAGGGGCAGGCGCTTACCCTGCTCGACCTTGCGGGAGATCAGCACTTTACCCAGCCGCCCTCCCGCTATACCGAGGCTTCGATCATCAAGGCGCTGGAGGAAAATGGAATCGGACGTCCCTCCACCTATGCGCCCACCATCACAACCATTCTGGCAAGAGAATATGTGGTCAAGGACGGAAAGAGCTTCAAGCCCACGCCTTTAGGGGTGGTGACCACTACCCTTATGAAGGATCACTTCAAGGATATTGTCGATGTGGAGTTTACCGCCCACATGGAAGACAGTCTCGACAGGGTCGCAAACGGCGAGATCGAATGGCCGCAGTCGATCCGTGAGTTTTATGCCTCCTTTGAAAAGGAACTCGATGCGGCCGAAACCGAGCTCGGAGGGGTCTATTTCAAGGTGCCGGACGAGGAGACCAACGAGATCTGCGAAAAGTGCGGCCGCCGCATGGTGATCAAAAACGGCCGCTATGGGAAATTCCTTGCCTGTCCGGGCTACCCGGAGTGCAAAAACACCAAGCCCCTGATCCGCGATACGGGAGCGAAGTGCCCCAAATGCGGCGGGCGGATCGTGATGCGTATCAGCAAAAATAAAAACAAATACTATGCCTGCGAGTTTGCGCCCAAGTGTTCTTTCATCACTTGGTACGAGCCTTCCAAACAGCACTGCGAGCTGTGCGGCAGCGTTTTGCTCCAGCAGGTACGATACGGAAAGAAGATTCTGGTCTGCTCCAATGAGGGATGCCCCAATGCGGCCAAAGAGTCGCAGTCAATGCAGACAGAGGCGCCGCAGGAGCTTTCACAGGGATAGAGAAAAAGGGGGATCGCGATGCCGGAGAACAACATCATGCAGCCCGTGCTGGTGGTCGGGGCCGGCCTTGCTGGCTGTGAGGCGGCCTGGCAGATTCTGAAGCGCGGGATTCCCGTGGAACTCGTGGATATCAAGCCCCACCATTTCACGCCGGCGCACCACAGCGAGGGCTTTGCAGAGCTGGTTTGCTCCAATTCCCTTCGGGCAGAGAGCCTGGAGAACGCTGTGGGGCTGCTCAAGGAGGAGATGCGGCGTCTGGATTCCCTGATCATGCGGGCCGCCGATGCCACCCGTCTACCGGCCGGAGGGGCTCTGGCTGTGGATCGGGTCGGGTTTTCCGACTATATCACTGAGAAGCTGCGCAGTCATCCGCTGCTGACCTACCGCACGCAGGAGATCACCGAGCTGCCCGATCGGCTCTGCATCATCGCAACAGGGCCTCTCACCACGTCGCCGCTTTTTGAAGCGATCTCGAGTCGTTTCGGGGAAGCGCATCTCTCGTTTTTCGATGCGGCGGCGCCCATCGTTACCTTGGAATCGCTCAATTCCGATACGGTTTTCTTTCAGTCGCGGTATGGTAAGGGCACGGCCGACTATGTGAACTGCCCTATGAACGAGGGGCAGTACCGCGCCTTTCGGGAAGCGCTTGCAACTGCAGAAGAGGCCGAGCTGCACGGTTTTGAAGACCGGAGCGTGTTCGAGGGGTGCATGCCGATCGAGGTGATGGCCCGCCGCGGGGAGGACACCATGCGCTTCGGCCCGCTCAAGCCGGTGGGTCTGGTCGACCCGAAAACGGGGGAGGAGCCCTATGCCGTGGTTCAGCTCCGGCAGGACGATGCCGCAAAGACCCTGTATAATCTGGTCGGGTTTCAGACGCATCTGAAATTCGGCGAGCAAAAGCGGGTATTCGGCATGATTCCGGGGCTTGAGAAGGCCGAGTTCGTGCGCTACGGCGTGATGCACCGCAACACCTACCTCAATTCGCCCGAGCTGCTCGATGCGACCTATTGTTGTACCCGTGCAAACCACATCTATTTTGCCGGACAGATGACCGGCGTGGAGGGGTATGTGGAATCGGCTTCGTCGGGATTGGTGGCCGGCATCAACGCCGCGCATCGCGTGCTGGGACGTCCGCCGGTCGTCTTCCCGCGGGAAACCGCGATCGGGGCGCTTCCTGCCTATGTTTCCACGAAAGGGCTCGTGAATTTCCAGCCCATGAACGTCAACTTCGGCATCATGGCGCCGCCGGATTTCCCCTTCAAAAAGAAGCGGGAGAAGAATGCGCTTTTGTCCGAGCGCGCGCTCAGGGTGTTGGAGGAGGTCAGGCAAGAACAGCTGAAACCAGAAGAGGCATGAAGGCTGCTTTTTCCGGCACGAGTGATTCGGCACGCCCTTGACGGGGCTGACAAATGATCTGCAACGGGATAAAAAAGACGGGCGCTTTGGATTGACAATAGCCTGCTTCCTGAGTATGATGGGTAATGCAGCAAAAACAGGCGCGGTTTTCACAGGGTGATGCGAAGCTGCATCCCTGCTTTGAGCGGAGAGGTGGAAGCGACTCGACAAAGCGTCTGTTGCGACTTGGCCTGCATGATTCTTGTTTTCTGGCAGAGGTGAGCGTTTTTGATCCTGGAGCAAATCAAGGAGCTGCTTGTGGAGCAGCTCAATCTGGAGTATGGTGACCTGGAGGCCGACACCCGGTTCGACGATATCGGGGCGGACCCGATCGACGTGGTGGAGCTTGTGATGGCGCTGGAGGCCGAGCTCGGCGTTCAGCTGCCCGATGAAGAGCTGGAGCGCGTTGCAACCTTGGGGGACCTTGCGCAGCTGGCCGAGGAAGTGTAAAAAAGGGGGGAGGAGCGCATGTCGGGATTCGGAACAGACAAAAGAGAGCTGGAGCGGAGAATTGGCTATAGCTTTCAGAATCAGGACGTACTGACTGCGGCTTTGACCCATTCTTCCTATGCAAATGAACAAAAACCGCACCGCGTGGTTTACAATGAGCGGCTCGAGTTTCTCGGGGATTCGGTGCTCTCGGTCGTGGTTTCCCAGTATATTTTCACCCATTACACCTCACTGCCGGAGGGGGATCTCTCCAAGGTGAGGGCCACCGTGGTCTGTGAACGATCGCTGGCTGGGTTTGCAAGAAAGCTGGGTCTCGGCGGATTTTTGCGTATGGGGCGCGGCGAGGAGCAGAATCACGGAAGAGACCGCGATTCGATTCTGGCAGACGCCTTTGAGGCGCTGATTGCCGCACTGTATCTCGACGGGGGGCTGGAAACGGCCGCCGCCTTTCTCATGCCCTATGTGGAGCCAGCCGTGGCTTTGGCGATCGAGGGGCGCTGTTTCCGCGATTACAAAACAGTGCTGCAGGAGATCGTGCAGAAAAACAAGGAGGAGCAGCTCTCCTATCAGCTGGTGGCCTCCCACGGGCCCGATCACGACAAGGTGTTTGAGGTGGAGGTTTATCTCAACTCCAACCCCGTTGCCAGGGGGAGCGGACGCAGCAAGAAGGAAGCCGAGCAGCAGGCGGCGCGGGCCGCGCTCCGCCTGATGGGGCAGGATGAATTCGAATAAAAAGAACGGCGCAGTTTCTATAATGGAAACTGCGCCGCTTGTTTTTTTGTTTCAGAATGCAGGATGAAAGCGGAAAAGCGGGAAACGGTCACAAAGGCAGCCAGATTTCCGGCTGCCTCTGTGCATGGGGGAAGAAGTCAGATCGGGTCCCCCTTGAAAAACCGGTAAGATAGCACCTTGAAGTCGGGCGCTTCGTCATAGGCGGCGTGTCCGCAATCCTCGTGCAGGCAGAGCATGCAGCCCAGTTTGTGTGCGAGTTCCACCGAGGCTTCCCGCCCCAGCACACGGTCTTTTCCGGCCCCCTGCACCAAAACGGGGCAGGTGATGCGGGACAGATCCTCGTAGCAGTTGAAGTCCGCCGTCTGCTCTGCAAGGATTAGAAAGCGGGAGAGGTCTTTCTGTGTGATACCGTTTGCCATAGAAAGAAGGGCGTCGCGGTTTTGGAGATAGAAGGCCTCGGAATACACCGCCTCGCAAAAGGCGTCTATGAGCCCTTTTGCGTCTCCCTCCCGTGCCAGTCGAACCCAGGTCTGCAAGAGTTCCTTTGCAGCGGCGCTCAGCCGTGCGGCGGTGGAGCCCAACATCATCCTCTTTACCAGCTCCGGATGGCGAAGAGCGATTGCCTGTGCGATCATGCCTCCCTGTGAGACACCATATAGGTTGGCAGCCTGGATCCCGAGCAGAGCTATGGCGTCCGCCGTATCGTCTGCCATGTCCCACACCGAGTAAGAGGGAGGAAGATCCAGACGCCGATCCAGCACAAAGATCTCAAACTCCTCTGCGAAGATCCGATAGGCGTCGGCAATTGCGTCGGCATAGGCCAGCACGCTCCCCACGCTGAGTCCCGGGAGCAAAACGATGGGTTCTCTGCCTTGCTCCCCGAAACGAAAGGCCTCCATAACAAAGCGTTTGTGCCGGATGGTTTCGATACGGCGCGGCATACGGCAGGCCTCCTTCCAACATAGGTGTTTTCCCGCTTTGCGGTCCGACGCAAGTATACCATACCGCATCGGCGCGGGCAAGCGGCAGGGTGGGGAGAGCTAAGGGAAAGGGAAGTTTTTTTGCAGGGGGATTCGCAGACCGAGTGTCCTTTTCACCACTTGTAAAAGCCGAAGTCGCGTGATAAAATAAAAATGTTATGCCGTATGAGAGAAACGGCGACAAAACGCGTTTGTAAAGGGGGGAGACAGACAGTGAGGCTCAAGTCGGTGGAGATCAACGGCTTTAAATCCTTCCCGGACAGGGTGGAAATCAATTTCGACAGCGGCATCATTGCCATCGTCGGCCCCAACGGAAGCGGAAAGAGCAACGTGGTCGATGCGGTGCGCTGGGTGCTCGGCGAACAGAGCAGCAAAACGCTGCGCGGCGGCAAAATGGAAGATGTGATTTTCTCCGGTACACAGGGCCGGAGGGCTGTCGGCATGGCGGAGGTCTCCCTGGTGATCGACAATGCCGACGGAGAGCTGCCCACGCCCCTCACGGAACTGCGGGTCACGCGCAGGCTCTATCGCTCGGGTGAGAGCGAATATCTGATGGCGGGGCGCAGCGTGCGCCTTCGCGATATCCACGAGCTCTTTATGAACACGGGAATCGGCAGAGATGGGTATTCTCTGATCGGTCAGGGTAAAATTGCAGAGGTGCTGTCCAACCGGAGCGAGGATCGCCGCGCCATTTTTGAGGAAGCGGCGGGCATCTCCAAATTCCGTTACCGCCGCAACGAGTCCCAGCGCCGTCTGGAGGCGACGGAGGACAATCTCATCCGTCTGCGTGAAATTCAAAACGGCTATGCGCAGCGGGTGGGACCCCTGAAGCAGCAGTCTGAAAAGGCAAGAAAGTATCTTGATTACAGGGAAGAGAAAAAGGCGCTGGAGATCGACGTCTGGCTGGAGCAGCTGGATCAGACCAAGGATCGGATCTCGCGCTGGCAGGACAATTATCTGATCGCAACCAGTCAGCTGGAAGAGCTGACCCTGCGGCAGCAGGACGTCGAACAGGAGCTCGACCATCTTGCAGAGCGGGTCTCCCAGATCAATTTGGAAACGGATGAGGCGCTGCGCAGTCAAAGAGAGCTCGAGCAGCAGGCGGCGCAGGCGAGAAGCGAGGCCGCCGTGACCGAAAACGAGCTTGCACACAACCGTCAGCGGCAGGAGTCGCTGGTGGAAAGCGCGGCCCTGTCGAAAGAGCGGCTTCTGGCGCTGCAGGCCCGCGACGCGCAGATGGCCGAAGATCAGAAGCGGCTCACGGAGCAGGGCTCCGCGCTTCGGCAGCAGATGGAGCAGCTGCTCTTGCAGGCCGAAGACGGATCTCTCAAAGAGGCGGAGCAAACCATCGTGCGCAAGCGGACGGAGCAGTTCGACCTGCTCGATGCGCTCGGCCGCAATCGTGCGGAAGCGGCGAACTGTGAGACCGCGCTCGCCGCAAAGAAAGAAGAGGAAACCCAGGTCGAGACCGAACTTGCGGCGCTGGAAAAAGAGATATCCCTCGCGCAGCAGTGCCTTTCCGAGACCGAAGCGCTGTTAAAGCGGCAGGAAGAGATCCTGCAGCGCGCTGAAAATTCCGTCGGCGGCTACGAGAAAAAGCATGCCGTGCGGATGCAGCGGCTTCAGGAGGAGCGCCAGGCCCTGGAGGATCTGACCCGCAAGCGGATGCAGACCGAGCAGCGCCTGCATGCGCTCAAGGAACTCGAGCAGAATCTTGAGGGATTCTCGGGCGCCGTCAAGCTGATCCTCAAAGAGAAGCAGCTCGGCAGGCTGGCCGGCGTTCACGGCGCCGTCTCCTCTCTGATTGAAACGGAAAAACGCTACGCCCTTGCCATTGAAACGGCGCTGGGCGGAGCCTTGCAATATCTTGTGGTCGATACCGAGCAGCAGGCGAAGGCTGCGATTGCGATGCTCAAGGCGAGAAATGCCGGGCGCGCGACCTTCCTGCCCCTTTCGGCGGTGCAGCGCCGCGACGGCGAGACCCCGCCGCGGGAGGGCGAAGGCATCGTGGGCAGCGCGGCCGAGCTCGTCTCCTGTGACGAGCGGTATCGCCCGCTGATCGACGCCCAGCTCGGGAGAACGCTTGTGGTGCGCGAGATCGACCATGCCATCGCCCTTGCAAAGCAGCACCGCTACCGCTTCCGCATCGTCACGCTGGACGGGCAGCTGGTCAACGTGGGGGGATCTCTCACCGGCGGTTCGGCCGTGCGGGGAGCAGGTATGCTTTCCAGGCGCGGCGAGATCGAGGCGCTGGCCAAGCAGGCGGCGGACGAGCAGGCGGAGGAAGAGGCGGCAGCCGTCCGTGTCAAGGCGGCGCAGCAGGAGGCGGCGAAGGTGTTGGCCGAGTCGCAGGGAGCACAGGCCGAACGTCAGACGGCAAGAGAAGAGCAGATCCGTTTGCTCGGCGAGCTGAGCAGCGCACAGGCGGCGCTTGAGCTGTTGCTGCGCAGCCGCGAGGCGCTCTTCCTCAGGCGGGATCGCGCCCAAGAAGGACAAAACGAGGCCCTAGAGTCTCTGGAAAAGGTAAAACGTCAGCAAAGTGAGCTCCAGCTCCGGCAGGAAGAGGAGGCAAAGCTTCTCTCCGAGCTTGAACAGAGTTATGAGGAGCAGTCAGAGGCGCTCAACGCGCTGATGCGCCGCTCTTCCGAGCTTCGCCTGGCGCTGACCGCCTGCGAGCGGGATGCAAGCGCGCTGGAGGAGTCGAGGCGGGAAACGGCAGAGCTGCTCGCTCTGCAGGGGCTCGACCGCGACCGGCTGGAAACCGAGCGGCAGGCGCTTGTGCAGGATCGGGAACGGCTCGATCAAGAGCTTGCCTCTCTGCGGGAAGGCGCGCTCGGTTATGAGCGGCAGGCTGCCCAAAGGCTTGAGCAGATGGCGCGGCTTTCCGAAGAGCGGGATGCTGCCGAGCGCACACAGGTTTCCCTGCGCACGCAGGAGCGCGCCCTTGCCGAACAGCGGGAGGGACTGGTGAAAGAGCAGATGCGCTGCGAAGCGCAGAAGGCGCAGGTGGAGGCCGAGCGCGACGCCCTGATCGGCGCTCTCTGGGATGAATACGAGCTTACCGCCTCGATGGCGCTCGAGCTTCGCACCCCCATGCCGGATCGGGCCGCGGCGCAAAAACGGATCGCAGAGCTTAAGCATGCCATCAAGGCGCTCGGCCATGTCAATGTCGACGCCATTGAGGAATACAAAACCGTCAAAGAGCAATTCGACTATTATACGGCGCAGGTCGGAGATCTGGAGGTCTCCAAGGCAGAGTTGGAGAAGCTGATCGCGCAGCTCACCGCCGAGATGCAGACCATCTTCAGAGAGCAGTTCCGGGTGATCGAGAGCCACTTCAAGCAGATTTTTTCAGATCTCTTCGGAGGCGGCACGGCAAGTCTTTCCCTCTCGGATCCCTCCGATGTGCTGGAGTCGAATATCGAGCTGCGGGTTCAGCCGCCGGGTAAGATCATCAACAATCTCTCGGCGCTCTCGGGCGGGGAGCAGGCTCTGACCGCTATCGCCCTTTATTTTGCGATCCTCCGCGTGCATCCGTCGCCCTTTGTCATTCTTGACGAGATCGACACGGCGCTCGACGAGGTCAACGTGGTGCGCCTTGCAAACTACTACAAGCGCTTCACGGAAAAGACCCAGCTGATTCTTGTCACACATCGCCGCGGCGTCATGGAGATGGCAGACGTGTTGTATGGGATCACCATGCAGGAGCAGGGCGTTTCCAAGATCTTGCGGATCGACGTCAACGATGTGGAGCGGCGGATCCATCTGCGCGCGACCTGATCAAAACGCGCAGGAAAAAGCCGGATGGCTGTGCCGTGAGGCGAGCGCTGCGTGGCACAGCAGGATGTGTGTCAAAGAAAACGGAAAGGAATCGAACCATGGGGCTGTTTGAAAAGCTGAAGCAGGGGCTCGGAAAAACAAGGGATTCGCTTGGCAAAGCGGTCGACAATGTGCTGGCGACCTTCACCAAGATCGATGAAGATCTGTTTGAAGGGCTGGAAGAGGTGCTGCTCCTGGCAGATATCGGGCTCGATGCCTCGGAGGAGGTTCTCGGGCAGCTGCGGGAGCGCGTCAAGCTGGCGCGGGTAACCGACCCCGCGGAGATCCGCGGGATGCTGGCTGAAATCATGAAAGAACAGATCGAGACAGGGGAGGAGGAGCCGATGCGCCTTTCCACCAAACCCTCTGTTTTGCTGGTGGTCGGAGTCAACGGGGTCGGAAAGACGACCACGATCGGCAAGCTCTCGGCTTACTTCGCAGCGCAGGGGAAAAAGGTGCTGCTCGGCGCAGCCGATACCTTCAGGGCTGCGGCCGCCGATCAGCTCAAGATCTGGGCCGACCGCACAGGGGCCGACCTTGTGCGCCACCAAGAGGGAAGCGACCCGGCGGCTGTGGTTTTTGATTCGATCGCCGCAGGAAAGAGCCGTGGGGCCGACGTTATCATCTGCGACACGGCGGGGCGGCTGCACAACAAGAAAAACCTCATGAACGAGCTCAATAAGATTTTCCGCGTCATCGAGCGGGAGCTTCCGAACTGCAATCGAGAGGTTTTGCTGGTGATCGACGCCACGACAGGACAGAACGGGCTTTCCCAGGCGAGAGAGTTTTTAGACGCCGCGCCGGTCACCGGTCTGGTGCTGACCAAGCTCGACGGAACGGCCAAGGGCGGAATCGTGGTGGCCATCCATCGGGAACTCGGACTTCCTGTACGATTCGTCGGAGTGGGAGAGGGCGTAGACGATCTCCAGCCCTTTGATGCCGCGGCCTTTGCGGAGGCGATTGTGGGATGAACAGGTGGGAATTCTCCGAGGTGGTCATGGCCACCGGAAACAAGGGAAAGATGAGGGAACTCGCGGTCATGCTGGAACCGCTGGGAGTGAAGGTGCTCTCTCCGGAGGATTGCGGCATTCAAGGACTGCATGTGGAAGAGACCGGCGAAACCTTTGAGCAAAATGCCGTGATCAAGGCGCTTGCCTATTGCAGAGCGTCCGGGATCGCCGCGGTGGCCGACGACTCGGGGCTCTGCGTCGATGCGCTGGACGGAGCGCCAGGTGTCTATTCCGCTCGGTTCGGCGGCCCGGGGCTGAGCGACGGTCAGCGGGTAGAGCTGCTCCTTTCCCGCATGAAAGAGGTGGAGCTCGAAAACCGCGGAGCGCACTTCACTTCGGCCATCGCCCTTGCTCTTCCGGACGGCGGCGGTTTTGTCGTCACGGGAGAATGCTACGGCATGATTGCGCTTGAGCCGTCGGGAGAAGGAGGGTTCGGATATGATCCCGTTTTCTTCTATGCGCCGGAGGGGTGCACCTTTGCCGATATGAGCGAAGAGAGCAAGAACCGCGTCAGCCACAGGGCGGTCGCCATGCGATTGCTGGTGGAACAGCTTGAGAGGAGCCGAGAAGACAATGCTGACGAGTAAGCAGCGCGCCGCACTGCGTGGAATGGCAAATACCATCGATACCATCTTTCAGGTGGGAAAAGACGGGCTCGGGGACTCGTTTTATGCACAGGTCGACGCCGCGTTGGAGGCGCGGGAGCTGATCAAACTGCGGGTGCTTGAAAGCGCCCTTTTGGATCCGAGGGAGGCGGCTGCCGAGCTTGCAGGGCGATGCCGCGCGGAAGTGGTGCAGGTGATCGGTTCCCGATTCATCCTCTACCGTCCGTCAAAGGAGAAGAAGATCAAGCTATGAGTACTTGCAAAACCGCACTTTTGGGCGGCACCTTCAATCCGCCGCACAACGTGCATGTCGATATGGTGAAGTTTGCGCTCGAGCAGCTCCATTTTGATCGGGTGCTGGTGTTTCCAGCCGCCGATCCGCCTCATAAGGACGTGGCGGAAAAGGTGTCGGCGCAGGTGCGGCTGGAGCTGACCCGGCTTGCTTTCGAGGGGATCCCGGGCGTCGAGGTCAGTGATTTCGAGCTGCGCCGGAAGGGAAAGAGCTACACCTATGAAACGCTGCGTCTGCTGCACGAGCAGCAGGGCGAGGGGGAAATATCCCTTCTGATGGGGCAAGATATGCTTGAGACCACTCCGCAGTGGTACCGTGGAGAGGATCTGCTCAGAGAAACGCCCATCGTGGTCTTCCCGCGTCCTCAGCTCGAGGGAGAGCAGCGGGATGAAGAGCTTTCCTCTCTGGTGGAGCATCTGCAGAGCGCCTACCGGGCCAGGATCATCGTCGCGGGTTTTCCGATGCAGGACGTCTCTTCCACCGAGCTGCGGGAGCAGATTCGAAAGGGGCCGCTGCCCCGCACGGTTCCCGCCAAGGTGTTGCGTGAAGTTCTTGCAAAGGGACTTTACGGCGTTCGGTTCGACGTTTCACGCGGCAGGACTGAGCGGGAGGCGGAGCTCATCACGCTGCTGTCCAAGCGGCTTTCGGAGAAGCGGCTCCACCACTCCATCGCCGTGATGGAAGAGATGGAGCGTCTGGCGCAGCGCTATGGGCTCGATGTCGCGCGGGCGAGGATCGCAGGGCTCGTGCATGACTGCACCAAGGACGAAACCTTTGAAAACCAGTTGCGGCTCTGTGAAGAATTTGGTATAATCATTAGTGATCTTGAACGATACAGTCCCAAGCTGCTGCATGCTATCACCGGTGCCGCCTATGCAAGAGTGCGTTTTGGCCTGAAGGATGAGGAGGCGCTTGGCGCCATCCGCTATCACACCACCGCACGCGCGAATATGACGCTTTTTGAAGCGCTGCTCTATTTGGCGGACTATGTGGAGCCGCTGCGCGCCTTCGAAGGAGTGGAGCAGGTCCGCCGACTGGTGGATGATCGGCTTGAAGAGGCATTGCTTACGGCACTGGATGCAACGATTGGAGAACTCGTTGAGCTCGGGAGCCTGATTCACCCCGATACGCTCGCGGCCCGCAACAGCATTCTGATGCAAAGCATAAAGGAGAACTGCCATGCCGTCTAAGGATTCGGGTGTGAAACGGCGCTCGGCCATCGCAATGTTCGCTGCGTTATTGCTGGTTCTCGCCGCCGCCGCGGTGACAACGGGCATGTATTTCTATTCGGTTGCCGCCGATACCTATGTCGATCCGGAACAGGAGGATTGGGGAGAGGGGATTCACTATATCCGCTATGAGGGCACCGCGAAAGAGAAGCAGGAGAACGAGCCCGAGACAAAGAAGGATGCGCATATTTTTCTGGTCGGCGGGACCGACAAGGAAGGGTATCGCACCGATGCGATGCTGCTGGTCTATTTCTGCCCATCCGAAAAGCAGCTGAATCTGCTGCAGATCCCGCGCGACCTTTTTGTGGACACGGGGTATGCCAGCCGCAAGGCCAACGCCCTGTATGCATACGGAAAGGGCAGCCTGATGAAGAGCGTGCTGAGCGAGACCTTCGGGATCCCGATCGAGCACTATGTGGTCGTCAATCTCAGCTGCTTCAAAACCGTGGTCGACAAGCTGGGCGGAGTTACGCTCGACGTGCCTTTCAATATGGATTATGAAGACCCCGCACAGGGCCTGTCGATCCACCTCAAAAAGGGAATGCAGACCCTGACCGGAGCGCAGGCCGAGGGCTTTGTCCGTTTCCGCTATGGATACTCGGATATGGATATCGGCCGAATGAAGGCGCAGCAGATGTTTTTGACTGCGCTTGCCAAAACGGCGCTCAGCAAGAAGAATATCGCCGAGGTGCCCGGCATCCTCACGGCGGTGTTCAAGAATATGAAGACCGATTTCACGGTCAACGATATGCTGGATCTTGCCGGCGAGGCGCTCAAGCTGTCGCTGGAGGATATCCGGATCTTTACCCTGCCGGGCGAAGCATGGTTTTACAAAGGAGAGAGCGGGCTGACCGCCTACCACGATGAGGCCATGTATATCATCAACAACTATTTCAGTCCCTATCAGGAGCTCATCACAGGGGAGACTCTGATGGAGCTGGGCCGCAAGGAGAACGCGGAGTGGGAGCTCGACGGGAAAACCTTTGTGGAAATCGATGAGAATCACCCCAAGTTCTATCTCAATCCTAAGTGGAACTGGAAGGAGTATCTGGCAAGCCAGACCGCGGGGGGAGGTTCTGCGGTGCAGCCCGAGCAAACTGAGGAGAAGGAAAAGACCGAACCGGCTGCACCGCTTCCTGCAGCGGGTGAGAGTGAAGAGCTTCCCGCCCAGGGAAAGCCGGAACCGACTCCTCCCGAAGGAACGGGGCAGACTGCCCCTGAGCAGAAGCCTCCTGAAGAGCCGGAACCGGAACCCGAGCCCGGGTTGGAACCCGAGCCGGAGCCGGAGCCCGAGTTGGAGCCGGAACCCGAGTTGGAGCCGGAACCCGAGCCGGAGTCCGAGTCCAATCCCAATCCAAATTCTGAAAGTTCCCCGCCCGATCGGTTGCCCGAGGGCTTTTGACGGCAGCCGAGCGGTAGTAAAGGAGGTTCTTCCATGGAATTGACACCCCGTGAGCTTGCCCTGCAAGCCGCACATTTTCTCAGTGAGAAAAAGGCACACGACGTTGAAGTCCTCGAAATCACCGATCTCACGGTGCTGGCAGATTATTTTGTGATCTGCACCGGAACCAGCAGCACACAGGTCAGGTCGTTGGCTGAGGAGGTGGAATTTCGACTATCCGAGCTGGGAATCGAGCCTCACCACATCGAGGGACACCGCTCGACCAGTTGGGTGCTACTCGATTATTCCTCGGTCATTGTCCACGTGTTCTATAAAGATTCCCGCGAATTTTACCGACTAGAACACCTATGGGCCGATGCAAAACGTCTTGAACTGCCGGGAGAGCAGTCGATCCAGGTATAAAAACAGCTCGTAAGGGCTTTTGAGAGGAAGAATCAAACATGAAATATGATTTTGCAGCGATCGAAAAGAAATGGCAGGATATCTGGGAAGAAAAGGGATGCTTCCACGCCCCCAATGATTATTCGAAGCCCAAGTTCTACGGTCTGGTGGAATTCCCGTATCCGTCGGGACAGGGACTCCATGTCGGACATCCCCGCTCCTACACCGCGCTCGACGCGATCTGCCGTCAGAAGCGCCTGCAGGGATATAATGTTCTCTATCCGATGGGATGGGACGCCTTCGGTCTGCCGACCGAAAACTATGCCATTGCCAATAAGATGAAACCCGCTGTTGTCACCGAGCGCAACGTCGCGCGCTTCAAGGCGCAGCTTCAGTCGCTCGGCCTTTCCTTCGACTGGTCTCGGGAAATCAACACCACCGACCCGAACTACTACAAGTGGACCCAGTGGATCTTCCTGAAATTCTTTGAGAAGGGACTTGCCTACAAGAAGGAAATGGCGGTCAACTGGTGCCCCTCCTGTAAAGTCGTGCTGGCCAATGAAGAGTCCACGGGCGGCGTCTGCGAGCGCTGCGGCGCGCAGACCGAGCAGAAGATCAAGAGCCAGTGGATGTTGGCCATCACGAAGTACGCGCAGCGCCTGATCGATGATCTCGACGATCTTGACTTTATCGACCGTGTAACGATCCAACAGAAGAATTGGATCGGCCGTTCCGAGGGAGCAGACGTTCGCTTTGCCACCACGGTGGGCGATATTCTGGAGGTCTACACCACCCGTCCCGACACCCTGTTTGGCGCCACCTATATGGTCATCGCACCGGAGCATCCCTTGATCGAGAAATGGGCGCCCCATATCACCAATATGGATGCGCTGCTGCAATACCGTGCGGAAGCTGCGCGCAAGAGCGATTTTGAGCGTACCGAGCTGGTCAAAGACAAAACCGGCGTCTGCATCGAAGGGGTCCGCGCGATCAACCCCGTCAACGGAACCGAGATCCCGATCTATATTTCAGACTATGTTCTCATGAGCTACGGCACCGGCGCCATCATGGCTGTTCCGGCTCACGATGAGCGCGACTATGATTTTGCAAAGGTTTTTGATCTTCCGATCATTGAGGTGGTCAAGGGCGGCGACATCGAAAAAGAGGCCTTTACCGACTGTGAAACCGGAGTGATGGTCAACTCCGGCTTCCTCGATGGGATGACGGTGGAAGAGGCCAAGGTCGCCATCAAGAAGTGGCTGTCTGAGAACGGCAAGGGCGAGCCCAAGGTCAACTACAAGCTCAGAGATTGGATCTTCTCCCGTCAGCGTTACTGGGGCGAACCCATCCCGCTGGTCTACTGCGAGAAGTGCGGCTGGGTGCCTGTGCCCTACGACCAGCTCCCCGTGCTGCTGCCCGATGTGGAGAGCTACGAGCCCACCGACGACGGCGATTCCCCGCTGGCCAACATTCCCGAATTCGTCAACACGACCTGCCCGCATTGCGGAGGCCCCGCCAAGCGCGAGACCGACACCATGCCCAACTGGGCCGGATCGAGCTGGTATTTCCTGCGCTACATCGATCCTCACAACGATACGGAGCTTGCGGCCGAAGAGGCGCTCAAATACTGGCTGCCGGTCGACTGGTACAACGGCGGGATGGAGCACACCACCCTGCATCTGCTGTATTCCCGGTTCTGGCACAAATTCCTCTATGACTGCGGCGTGGTGCCGACCAAGGAGCCCTATCAGAAGCGCACTTCGCACGGCATGATTCTGGGCGAGAACGGCGAGAAGATGAGCAAATCGCGCGGAAACGTGGTCAATCCGGACGATATCATTGCGGAATACGGTGCCGATACCATGCGCCTGTATGAGATGTTCATCGGCGACTTTGAGAAATCGGCCCCCTGGTCTGCCACAGGAATCAAGGGCTGTAAACGCTTCCTGGAGCGCACGGCCGATCTGCCCGCCATCATGAAGAAGGGTGAGGGATACTCTCCCGATATGGAGACCAAAACCCATGCCCTGATCAAGAAGGTCACCTATGATATCGCCCACCTCAAGGGCAACACGGCCATTGCCGCCATCATGACCTATCTGAATGAGATCGAGCAGAAGAAGTCCATCACCGAGGCGGAGCTTCGCACCTATCTCATCCTGCTCAACCCCATGGCTCCCCATCTCACCGAAGAGCTCTGGGAGCAGTGCGGATTCGGAGGCATGGTGACCGAACAGACCTGGCCGACCTACGACGAGGCCAAGACCATCGAAAATAGTCTGGAGATCCCGGTTCAGGTTTCAGGCAAGCTGCGCGGTACTATCGTCATCGCCAGAGGAGAAGACAAAGATTCCGTGCTGGCCAAGGCAAGGGAGAGGGTTTCCTCCTATCTGGAAGGAAAAACGGTCGTCAAGGAGATCGTGATTCCCGATAAACTGGTCAATCTTGTTGCAAAATAAGGGTTGACATCGCTGAATCAGAGCAGTATAATAGGTTATCAAAGTTCTGGGACTGGAACAATGAGGGGAGGGATAGGAATGTCTGAAGTTAGAGTGAAGGATAATGAGTCGTTGGATAGCGCTCTGAGAAGATTTAAGAGACAGTGTGCCAAATCCGGTGTTCTTTCTGAACTCCGTAAGAGAGAGCATTATGAAAAGCCCAGCGTGAAGAGAAAGAAGAAGTCAGAGGCTGCAAGAAAGCGCAAGTTCAAGTAGGCAGGTTTTGTCATCTTTGCTGATTTCCCCTCATAAAAGCAAGTTTCTGCCGGTCCCGCGGAAACATGTTGGTTTTCTGTCATTCTTGCTTTTAGCTGACCGGTTTTGCAAAGGGCAGGGAAGCTGCCAAACCGGTTTGAATGCGGTTCGCGAATGCTGACAAAATGGATACGGAGGTCAGACTCTTGCGGGAGTCTGACCTCCGTATGGTTTTTCTCAAATGATTTTGACGGCTTGGATTCCGGCAGGTTGTTTGGCGCTGTGCTTTCTTCCGAGGATAGAAAACAAAACGCAGCCTTTCCGACCAAGCGAACAGGGATTCTCGCAATGCGCCTGTGTGTCTGTCGGATCGGAATCGTCATGAAGAACACGGGAAAGGGGTGTCTCCGCGTATGGCACGTAAAGAGAGAAAACGCCGGTGTTTTGCCTTGCTGCTGATTCTTTTGCTTCTGGTTTCCGCCTGTTCAGCTGACAAGGGAAAGCAGCAGGATACCGACAGCGAAACAAAGACTGCAAATTGTACGCTTTTGATCGAGTGCAGCTCGGTTTTTGAGCACTGGGACGAGTTGGCCTCCGAAAAACAGGAATTGATTCCCGAGGATGGCGTTATGCTGTCCACCCAGATCACATTTAAAGAGGGAGACACGGTTTTTGATGTTTTTTCTCAAGCCGTGCAGCAGAACAAGCTCCATGCGGACAGTGTGGTCTCCTCCGATTCGGCCTATGTGCGGGGGATCGGCAACCTCTATGAGACCGACTGCGGCGAGTTCTCCGGCTGGATGGTCTATATTAATGGAGAAATGCTGATGACCGATCTTGCAAGTCAGCCTGTCTCCGAAGGGGATGAGATCGCATTTCGATATGTCTGTGATTTAATTCGCTATGTCAGTGACTTTGAAGAAGAGGCTGCATAGCGGAATAGACCCTTGTTTCAGGCTGCATTGATTTTGGCAGTCGAAACGGGAAGAGAGAGATCGCCTGCATCGGCCGCATCACAAGAGAAACCGGCTGTTTTCTGGCTCAGGCGCCAGAAAACAGCCGGTTTTTGCGGAGAAAGTCAAACGGAAAGCATACCGCCTCGCGATCGGAGCTCAGCCGGTCACACAAGGCAGCGCAACATGCAGCATATCATACTTGATGCGTTCGATGTCCAGCGTTTTCCACTCCCCATTTTCGTAAAGGATTTTTCCTTTACACATTGTGAGGGCCACATCCGAGGGGCGTGCGGAGTAGACCACGCTGGAAGCGACATCATGGCAGGGGATGAGATGCGGTTTGTCAAAATCGATGGCGATCAGATCGGCGTCCATTCCAACCCGCAGCATGCCGCTTTCCTTTTCCCTTGATTGGGCGTATGCGCCGTTGCGGGTAGCCAGCTTGAGGGTCTCGGCAGCAGGCAACAGGGCAGGGTCGAGTTGGATTCCCTTGTGAAGAATCGCAGCCAGCTTCAGATCATAGAAGAGCTCGTTGGTGTTGATCGCGCAGGCGCTGTCGGTTGCCAGAGAGACATTGACGCCTTTTTTGATCAGATACTCTGTCCGCTGCACGCCGGAGGCGAGCTTGAGGTTGCTGCCGGGGTCATGCACCGCCGTGACTCCGCGGGCGGCAAGAATCTCCACGTCTTCATCTGTGACATGAACGCAGTGGGCTGCCGTTGTTCGGGTGTCGAAAAGCCCGTATTTCTCAAAGAGCGCGGCGGGCGTCATACCGTATTTTGCAACGCAGGCGTCGTGCTCCCGCTTTGTTTCGCTCAGATGAAGGTGCACATTGAGCCCGTGTTCCTTTGCAAATCCAGCCGCCAGTTCCCAAACCGCGGGGAAGGAGGTGTATTCTCCGTGCACGCCCACATCGGCTTTGATGCGGCCGTCGGCATTGTGGTAATCCCTTGTCAGCACCTGCAGCTCCTGAAACGCACGGTCGGTGTTGGGATCGTATTCATCGGTCAGACACATGAAGGCATTGCAGAGATTTGCCATACAGCCTGCTTGCAGGCAGAGCTCCGCCATTTTCGGCTCGTGAAAATACATGTCGGTAAAAGAGACAGTTCCCGATGCAATGCCCTCTGCCAGCGAGAGCGCATCGGCTGCCAAAATGGCCTCTGGGGTCAGCTTGGCCTCGGCCGGCCAGATATATTGACGAAGCCAGGTATCGAGTTCGTAGTCGTCTGCATATCCCCGCAGCACGCTCATGCCGAGATGGGTGTGTGTGTTGAAAAGACCGGGCATCAGCACAAAATGAGGAGCGTCAAGAGTGCGAGCAGCGGTTCCCTCAGGGGCTTTCGTGTCGAGCCAGACGATTTTCCGGCCCTCGATACCGAGATAGGCGTCCCGCAAAAGTGGACGCGCATCGTCCATGGTAAGAACCGTGATGCCGCGAAACAGAAGATCGAGGTTCATGGGAGAAACTCCTTTCAAAAGATTAGGGAAGGCGGGTCAGGCAAATGCGCACCAGGTTGCAGAAGGAATCCTTGACCATCTCGGCGGTCTGGGTGACCTCGCCGGGGACGTAGGCTGTTTTCACCATGCCGGCTGCCATATTGGTGAGAAGAGAGAAGCCGAGGATCTTCATGCCGCAGTGCACGGCCGCGATCACCTCAGGAACGGTCGACATTCCGATGGCGTCTGCTCCGAGGATGCGCGCCGCACGGATCTCCGCGGGGGTTTCAAACTGCGGGCCCGTGAAGTAGAAGTAAACGCCTTCGCGCAGCTGCAGGCCAAGCTCACTTGCCGCCTGTTTGGCGAGGAAGCGATATTCAGCCGTATAGACGTCGGACATATCGCACCAACGGCCGCCGAATTGCTCAATATTGGGGCCGATCAGGGGATCGGGGTCGAAGAGGCGGATCTGGTCGCTGATCAGCATAATATCCCCAACGCGATAGTTGTAGTTGACGGCGCCGGCCGCATTGGTCACGATCATGCGCTCGCAGCCCAGCAGCCGTGCCAAACGGACGGGAAGGGCCACCTGTTCGGCCGAATACCCCTCATAGATGTGAACGCGGCCCTGCATAATCATCACATTGCGGCCGCCCAACTGGCCAAAAACAAAGTTCCCCTTGTGAGAGCTGGCTGTCGAGACGGGCATATAGGGTACGTCCCGATAGGGGATCACGATGGGGTTTTCCACCTCGTCGGCCAGATAGCCCACGCCGGTGCCGAGAATCAGGAGCACCTCGGGGGAAAAGGCGCCGATCTTCGCACGGAGAAAATCAGCGGCCTCACAGTAGTTTTCATAGATTATCATAGGGGATCCTCCTTCGTCATGAATGAAAGCGTCAGGGAAGAAAACAGGCAGGAATGCGCCCTGCATGGAGCATCTTGCTGACCACGCAGCCGACTGCCTGACGGGAATCAATCAGGCAACGGGGAGTTGTTGCTTTGCCTGCAGCGCTTTTTTCTCGGCTTTTCTATGCAGGAGCAAAATCAGCATGGCAACCAGAAAGGCGAGAGAAGCGGCATAGAAGGGGAATTCGGTGCCTTTGGAATAGACGAAGCTCATAAAGAGCGGCCCGACGAAGCTGCCGATGCTTTTGGCGGCGTTGAACATGCCCGAGAGCAGACCGGTGTTTTCGGTTTTGATCTGGGTCATCATGGTCTGAAGAATGGGCAGATAGACCGAATTGAAGAAGTAGAACACGATGCAGGTGAGCAAAAAGGTCGGGATGCTCTTCATCTGCGGAGCCAGGAAAAGCGCCGCTGCACAGCAGGGGAAAAGCACCAGCAGGATATCCTGCGGACGGAAGTGCCGGATCAGCCAGAGGCTCAGGGTGAAGTTTGCAACCAGGCCCAGGATACCGGTTGTCGCCTTGATGTATCCATTGTAGGAGGAGGGGAAGGACAGAACGTCTTTGATGTAGTAGTTGAAGGCGTTGTCGTAGCCCATGGTTCCGAAGTTTGCCACGATCGTGGCGCAGAGGAACAGCATCACCGGAACCGTCATGATCTTGGCCATCGCCTTGAAATCGTAAAACTTTTTGGCCTGTGTGTCGGCCTGGGCCGTCAGGAGCTCCTCAGAAGAGCGGGATTCGGTCAAGATGAAATACCCCAGGACCACACTGGTGCACAGCAAAAAGATCTGCACGTGGAAGGTCGTCATCACCGAAAAACGCGTGCCGATCATGCCGCCGGCAAGATAGCCGAAGGAGGAGAAGATGGAGGTCAGCGCTGTGAAGATGGCAAGATTTCGTCCCTTTTCTTCGGCCTCCGACACATCGACCACATAGGCAAGACTGCCAGTCAGGTAACCTGCTGAGCCGATTCCTCCGCACATGCGGGCAAACAAAAGCAGGGGAACGGTTTTTGCACGGGAGAAGATGACCTGCGAGCAGGTATACAGAGCGGTGCCGATCAGAAGAACCGGTCGACGGCCGCGCCGGTCACAGTAGTACCCCCAGAGTGGTGCGCACAGAAAATTGGTCAGAGCCAGGGTGGAGGATAGCGCGCTGTAGAGGAAAGAGGAAAACCCGAGTTCCTTGACCAGAGTCGGCGTGACGGGATGCACCATGTTCATGCAGACGGAAAGATAGGAGTAAAAGATGTAAAGACGCATCGGCGAAGCCTTTTTGGTTTGAGAGGGCGCCAGGTTGGAGAATGACATGGCACAGCTCCTTTCTGAAATATCCTTTTGAAGCCCGATCGATTTGGGGATCGATCGTCAAGAGAAAAGGAAAGACGGATCGGAATGACAAAACGGGAAACTGCCAAAGCAAGAGAGAAAGCGACCGATTTTCCATGCGGCGAAAAACAAGCGTTTTTACAGAGGCTCGATCGGCGCGGGCTTTGGGATCTCATCCAGGTCGGGAATGGTAAAGGTCACGGTGGTGCCCTCCCCGGGAACGCTGTCGAGATCATAGGGGTACTCCAGCAGGTCAAAGAGCGTTTTGACAATGTGCATCCCGATGCCGGAGCCTTCGTCGCGGCTGATTTTGGAATGAGGGGATTTATAAAACCGTTCCCAAACGTGTGGGAGGTCGTCGGGGTGGATTCCTTCTCCGCTGTCGGAAATGGTCACACAGGTGGAACGGCCCTCACGGGAGAGAGTGAGATCAACAGAGTGGCCTTCAAAGCTATTCTTGACTTCATTGGAAATCATATTGCTTAAAATGGTCGAGAGTTTCTCGTGGTCGCTAAGAACGTCTGGAAGCTCATCGGGGCAGTGGAGATTGAGCGCAATCTGTTTTTTATCTGCCAGCACCTGAAAGCTTTCGAGGGTGTCGCGGCAGAGCTCTTCGAGATCGATTACCTCATACTTCACTTGGGAAGCTCCTGTCTGAATCTTGGAGAGCAGAATCATAGACTGCACCATTCCCTCCAGCGTGTGGGCCCTGGCGTCGATCACGTCGACGAATTGGCGCTGCTGTTCGGGATCGATGCCGTCGCAGCTCTGCAGCAACTCGGTATAGGTGAGAATGGCGGCGATCGGGGTTTTGAGATTGTGGGACACATTGGAGATGATTTCATTTTTAAAGCTGTCAGACCGCTTGAGCTGTTCGCTCATCGTGTTAATGGAGCGGGCGACCGAGGCGAGCTCGTCCTTTCCGTGGGTTTGAATGGCAACGTCGAAGTTTCCTTCCGCAATTTTGCGGGAAGCTTCATCGATATCGTGCAGGGGGCGGACGATCGCGCGAGCCAAAAGGCTGGAGAGCAGCGTGGTCAGAAGAATGGAGATCAGCAGAATCAGTCCCACCATCCTGGCCTGTTGGAGCAGACCGCCATAGAAAGTGGGAACGTGGGTGGCAAGCATTAGATATCGCCCATCCGGCATAGGAACCCCCCTAAGCAAAAGCGAAGAGGAGGGATCATCCGGGGTGGAGGGGAGGCGAAGCTCAAGCCGTTCTCCCTTCGCGACCGCTTCGGAATAGGAGTCGGCGCAGTTTTCCAGCTCGGCCTGCAGAGCGGCGTTGACATAGTAAGAAGGGGAGTTTTCCGGGAGCACGCGATCGAACAGGATCGAGGCGGCGTTGTGCGCCATACAAAAACGGCTCATGTTGGCATAGATGTCTTTCGGGGGAAGATCGTTGTTGATCATGGTGGAAATGGTCGCCGCCTGTTCGTCGAGCATGGTCAGCGTGGCGGTGTTCTCGGCCCCGTAGAGCAGGAAGGCATAAACCGAGATGGCCAGCAGCAAAACGGCCATCGTGACGCCGACGATCGATACCCAGAACTTTGTAAACAGACGCAAAAACGAAACACCTCCTCTCAGGGATCCCGCAGAACAACAGGATACGTTTCAAACGGGGGATGCAGCGTGAGCCGCATCCCCCGATCGGACCTCTCAGACGAAAAGCAGCCTTTTCCATGAGAATTGACAGTTGATCCGTTATTCCTTCATGACCAACTTGTACCCCAGCCCCCAGACGGTCTGGATACAGTCGCCGTAATCGCCCAGGAGCTTGCGCAGACGTTTGACGTGACTGTCCACTGTGCGGTAATCGTTGATGTCCGATTCACTCCAGACCTTTTCGATCAGCGCCTCTCTGGAAAAGGCGCGCCCGGGATTGCAGAGAAGGAAATAGAGCAGTTCGTATTCCTTGCGTTTGAGCACAAGGGGAACGCCGTTGAGTGAGATCTCTCTGCGGTCGGTATTGACCGAAAGCGCGCCAAAGGTGAGATCGCTGATGACTTTGTGGTCAGGCCGGTAGGTGCGGGTGATCAGCGCGGAAACCCTGGCCTCGAGCTCTTTGAGAGAAAAAGGCTTGCTCAGATAGTCGTCGCAGCCTCCGGAGAAGGCCTCCAGCTTGTCTCGCTCTTCCGAAAGCGCGGTCAGCATGATGATGGGGACGTTGGAGTGCGAACGCATGCTGCGCAGCACCTCGTAGCCGTCTTTCACCGGCATCATCACGTCGAGGATGGCGAGGTTGACGATGTTATTCTCAAAGAGCTCCAGCGCCTGAGCACCGTCGAAAGCCTGCAGGCACTTATATCCCTGAGAGTTGAAATAGAAGGTGATGCCGTTGTTGAGATCAACGTCGTCCTCGGCGATAAGGATGCGCCAAGCAGTTGGAACCATGAGAAACCTCCTTGTATTGACAGGTTGTGGAAAAGGGTTGCAGAAGGGCCTTCTGTTATTTTTTCGCAAATTCAGGGCGCTGCAGAGCGGCGGCCTCAAGAATCATCTGCACGCAGCCAGAAATCCCAAAGTGACTGCTGTTGAGTGAGAGATGATAGTTGCTGGCGTCGCCCCAGGATTTGCTGGTGATATAGCTGTAGTAGTTTGCACGGCGCTTGTCGATCTTGAGGATTGTGTTCTTCAGTTCTTCATAGTCCCCCTGGAGACCATAATCATTTCTCGAGCGGGCGATCCGAGCGTCGAGGGGAGCATGGATAAACACGTTCAGACAATCGGCATCTTTTGCCAGGATGTCGTCGGCCGCGCGTCCCACGATCACGCAACTCGACTTGGCAGCCAGCTTTTTGATGGTTTCTGCCTGGATATCATTGACACGGTCATTCAGAGAAAAGCCCAGGATATTGCCGTCCACGATATTGGGAGTGAGGCTTCCGACCGCAAGGGAGAAGAGGAAGCTGGGCGTGGTGCGCTCTTCCAGCTCTTCAAACACCTTGGCGTCCATACCGCTTTCTCTGACCGAGGCAGCGATGAGCTCCTTGTCGTAGAAGGGGATTCTGAGTTTTTCGGCGACCTGGCGTCCGATTTCGCGGCCGCCGCTGCCATATTCTCTGCCGATGGTAATTACAAAGTTGAGGTTGTTCATAGTGGGATACCGCCTTTCAAGATTTCTTTCACAGGAATCGTGCAAACACACGAAAAATGAAGCAAACTCAGATTCACGCGTCAAAGGAAAGAGTGGTTTCACTCTGCCAATAAACGGCGAGAACAAGTCCGATGGCGAGCCAAGAGGAGATCATGGAGGAACCGCCGTAGCTGAAGAAGGGCAGCGTGATGCCGACCACGGGAAGCATGGCGAGACACATGCCGATATTTTCAAAGATCTGGCCGAAAAACATACCGAACACGCCCATACAAATGAGGGTCCCGATATCGGTGCGCGCGCCGATCGCGCATTGGAGCAGCCGCAAAAGGAGCAGCACCAGCAGCACCAGCACCAGCACGCTGCCGAGAAATCCGAATTCTTCGCCCGCCGTTGCAAAAAGAAAGTCGGTTTGCCGGGCGGGGAGAAGGCTGATCTGGGTTCCCTTCAGGAAACCCTTTCCGAAGAATTGTCCGCTTCCGATGGCGATTTTGCTCTGGAGCGCCTGAAATCCGTAGACCTCCGGATCGAGATCGGGACGAAAACCATAGAGGATCCTGCTGCGCATATAGCCGGACAAAACATGCTCCCAGGCGTACGGAGCGATCAGCAGGACGCCCAGAATGCCCGCTGCAAAGAACTTCCAGTCGAGCCCGGCGCAAAAGAGCATGAGAACCGTGATAAAGAGGAAGACGAGGGTCGTGCCCATATCGCCCTGAATGGCCATCAGCAGCAGGATGCCGCCTGCGATAGCGCCGACATAGAGCAGGGAATAGAGCGAATTGATGTTTTCCTTCACGCGGTCCAGAGCCTTGGCGAGAATGAGGATATAGGCCAGCTTGACAAATTCGGTGGGTTGAATGCTGACGGGGCCGAGGTAGATCCAGTTTCGGTTGCTGTCTCCGGTCGGCCCTCTGCCGAAGAGGATGGTGATCACGATGGCGCCCACGGCCAGCGCATAGAGCGCTGGCCACAGATCGGTCAGCAGGTCCATGTCAAGAAGGCTGACCACGATCATGGCCAGGATCCCGATCACCAGCGCAATGCTCTGTACGAAGAAGGAGCGGGAGAAAGTTCGGGTCGAGGTTGCCGTTGCAGCCAGCACCAGCACCAGCCCATAGCAGGAGGAGGCGAGCGCCGGTAGGAGAAGCCGGAAATCGACCCGGCGAAGATAGGTTTTCAATTGACGAAAGAGCGTAGCCATAGTGCGTCTCCTTGAAGGACTCGGGGAAGAGAAAAACGGGGTAAATGGGCCCGGTTTTGCCGGAAAAAGAGGCTTCAGAAACGGGAAAAGCCGAAGAAGAGCCGGAATTCTCGAAATCTTTGAATTTTTACAGGTATTATACCATAATTCAGGGTGAGTGGGAAAGTGATTTTCATGAAAAAAGTCACCAGAAAAACGGTTGTTTTGAAGTTGCGTTTTGTGGTAAGATATTTGAAGAAACGTGAGCGAGAATTATCGCTGATCTCTTAAAAACTTATGTGAAAGGATGGCTCCCTTCCATGAAAACAGACGTTGAGATTGCACAGGCCACCGAACTGAAGCCGATTTCCGAGGTGGCAAAGGAGCTTGGGATTTTCGAAGAGGAACTGGAGTTTTACGGCCGCTATAAGGCCAAAATCACCGACGCCGCCCTGAATCGTCTGGCCGATGAGAAAGATGGAAAGCTGATTCTGGTTACCGCCGTGAATCCAACGCCTGCGGGCGAGGGGAAAACCACCGTCACGGTTGGGCTGGGAGAGGCCTTCGGAAAGCTCAAGCAGCGCGCCGTCATCGCGCTGAGAGAGCCGTCCCTAGGGCCGGTGTTCGGCGTCAAGGGCGGAGCGGCAGGGGGCGGCTATGCCCAGGTCGCGCCCATGGAGGATATCAACCTGCATTTCACCGGCGACATGCATGCGGTCACAGCGGCAAACAACCTGCTGTGTGCTGCGCTCGACAATCATCTGTTCCAAGGCAACGCCCTTCGCATCGATCCTGCCACCATTCTGATCAAGCGCTGCATGGATATGAATGAGCGTGCGCTGCGCAACATTGTGATCGGTCTGGGCGGTAAGGGAAACGGGGTGCCGAGAGAAGACGGATTTATGATCTCGGTGGCCAGTGAAGTCATGGCCATCCTGTGTCTTGCCAAGGATCTGGACGATCTCAAGCAGCGGTTCGGCAACATCCTCATCGCATACGACGTGGAGCGGAATCCCATCTATGCCAGAGATCTCAAGGTGGAGGGCGCCATGGCGGCTTTGATGAAGGATGCCGTGAAGCCCAACCTGATCCAAACGCTGGAAAACACCCCCTGCATCATGCACGGCGGGCCTTTTGCCAATATTGCACACGGCTGCAATTCGATCCGGGCGACCAAGCTGGCGCTCAAGCTGGCCGACTATGTGGTCACGGAGGCAGGGTTCGGTGCCGACCTCGGCGCGGAGAAGTTCTTTGACATCAAGTGCCGTGTCGCAGGGCTTCGGCCCTCAGCGGTCGTGCTGGTCACCACCATCAAAGCCCTCAAATACAACGGGGGCGTGAAGAAAGAGGACCTTGGCAAGGAGGATATCATGGCGCTTGGCGTGGGCGCCGTCAATCTGGAGCGGCACGTACGCAATCTGCTGAAGTATCAGGTGCCGGTGGTCGTTGCGATCAACCGCTTTGCAACCGACACGCCGGATGAGCTTGGATTTATGGCCGGATACTGTGAATCAATCGGAGCGGCCTATGAATTTGTCAACTGCTATGAGCAGGGCGGCGAAGGAACCGTCAAGCTCGCCGAACAGCTGATGGAGATCCTGGATCTCGATGAGAGCCGTTTTTCGCCTATTTACGATACCGAGCTTCCCATTGAGGAAAAGATCGAGACCATTGCCCGGGAAATCTACGGGGCTGCAGGGGTGGATTACGCCCCCGCGGCAAAAACGGCCATTCGCCGCATCGAAAAGCTGGGCCGCGCGAATCTGCCGGTCTGTATCGCCAAAACCCAGTATTCCCTGTCCGACGATCCCAAGAAGTTGGGCGCGCCCGAGGGCTTCCGCCTGAATGTGAGAGATATCCGTCTGTCGAACGGCGCGGGCTTTGTGGTCGCCCTTGCGGGAGATATCATGACCATGCCGGGCCTTTCCAAGCAGCCGGCCCTCGAGAAGATCGATGTGGACAACAACGGGGTCATCAGCGGGATTTTCTAAGAACTCGAAATTGGCTGCAAGATCTTTTCAAACGGCCTGTTTGCCGTAAAAAATGGTGCTTACGGTTCGGAATAAATAAGAGCGGGAGATACGGTTTCATGGCAATCCGAGAATGGATCACCTCCAGCGTGGAAGAAACCGAGGCTGCGGGGCGGGAATTCGCCGCGCAGCTTCGTCCCGGGGACGTTGTTGCACTGCGCGGAGGCCTCGGTGCAGGGAAAACGGCCTTTGTGCGCGGGATCGCCTCCCTGCTCGCGCCGGAGGCAAGGGTCTCCAGTCCCACCTTTGCGCTGATGCACGAATATGCTGGGGAGATGCCCTTGTATCACTTCGATCTCTATCGAATCCCTGATGCCGAGGAGCTCTGGTCGATCGGGTTTGAAGAGTTCCTGGGCCGTGAGGGCGTGGTTCTGATCGAGTGGAGCGAGAATGCGGAGGGGGAGCTTCCCCAAAACCGGATCACGGTTACCATCGAGAACCCAAACAATGACGATACCAGGCGAATCACGGCGGAGGGAGGACGGTCGGCATGCTGATTCTAGCCGTGGATTCCACGGGCAGTGCAGCGAGCTGCGCCCTGTTGGAAGACGGCGTTCTGCTGGGAGAGCACTATCTCAATATCGGATATACCCACAGCGAAACGCTGCTTCCCCTCATCGAAACGCTGCTTTCCGGCGCTCGAAGAAGGGTGGATCAGCTTGATCGAATCGCAGTTACGGTGGGTCCCGGTTCCTTCACGGGGGTGAGGATCGGAGTTTCCACTGTAAAGGGAATCGCCTTTCCAAAAGAAATCCCCTGTGTTCCGGTCTCTGCGCTTGCCGCCATGGCGCGGATCTGCCCGCCGAGAGAGGGGATTTTGTGTCCTGTGATGGATGCGCGCCGCGCGCAGGTCTATAATGCGCTGTTCTGTTGGGAAAGCGGCACCTTGAAGCGGCTGACAGAGGATCGCGCCCTCCCCGCGAGCGTTCTGCGAGACGAGTTGGAGGCGCTCCGCCTTCCCGTGTGGTTGACGGGAGACGGAACCACGCTCTGTGCCTCTGTGATGGATGGGCTCCCGATTTCGGTCGCCCCCGAACATCAGCGGTACCAAAGGGCGCTGGGCGCGGCGCTGCTCGCCTTGAGTGGGGAGCCGGTCGGCGCGCAGGAGCTCCATCCCTTATACCTGCGCAAACCTCAGGCTGAGCGGGAGCGGTTGGAGCGCGGCGAGGTTGCCTTCGCTCCCGAGGCAAAAGAC
Organism: Clostridia bacterium; assembly: GCA_017427525.1. GTDB lineage: Bacteria > Bacillota > Clostridia > Oscillospirales > Feifaniaceae > Galloscillospira. Next base: position 3,866 of record JAFRSP010000047.1, on the reverse strand, counting down.
GTGATCCTGTAGCGCAGTTTTGTAAAACGATGGGGAAAACTCGAGAAAGCGGTCGAATTTCCACAGTTTTCGGCACTTTTGATGTGGATAACTCTGTGGAAACCGTGCATAACCTGAAACTGAAAAAACGGCCTGCCAAACCGGGAAACGGAGATTTCGGAGCGGTTTTTGCCTGAAATGAAAGCAGCAAGGAGAGGAAAATGATGAAGATTGCGGTGGGAAGCGATCATGCGGGATATCAGCTCAAGCTGGCGGCGATTCGGCTTTTGATTGACAAGCGGCTCGATTTTGTCGATGTGGGGTGTAACTCGACCGATTCCTGCGACTATCCGGACTATGCGAAGAAGGCTGCCGAGCTGGTGCGTGACGGTGAATGCGAGCTGGGGCTGTTGTTCTGCGGTACCGGACTTGGGATGAGCATTGCCGCCAACAAGGTGCGCGGCATCCGTGCCGCCGTCTGTTCAGATACCTTTTCCGCCCGCGCCGCCAGAGAACACAACAACGCCAATATTCTGTGCATCGGCGAGCGCGTCGTGGGACAGGGGCTGGCGCTGGAGCTGGTCGATACCTTTTTGAGTGCAGAATTTCTCGGAGGAAAACACCAGCGCAGGGTAGACAAAGTTATGGCGATCGAGTAAAATACTAAGGTGGCGCGCGGCGCTGTTTTGAAGACGAACGGAACGAGAAACGATATTTTTGAAAAAGGAAGGATAAGCATGTCGAATGTCCACATTGTCGATCATCCTCTGATTGCCCACAAGCTCACGCTGATTCGCGACAAGACCACCGGAGTAAAGGAGTTCCGCGAGGCGATTTCCGAACTAGCCATGCTCCTTTGCTATGAAGCAACGCGGGATCTGCCCCTCAAGGAGATCGAAATCGAAACGCCGGTGGCGATGACGAAGAGCAAGGTGATTTCCGGCAAGAAGCTGGCGGTTGTGCCGATTCTGCGCGCCGGGATCGGCATGGTAGACGGTATCCTCAATCTGATTCCCTCTGCAAAAGTTGGACATATCGGCCTGTATCGTGACCCGGTGACCACCAAACCCGTGGAATACTACTGCAAGCTGCCGGAAGATGTTTCGGAAAGAGAGGTCATCGTGCTCGATCCCATGCTGGCCACCGGCGGTTCTGCCATCGCAGCCATTCAGCTGCTCAAGGACAAGGGCGTGGAACATATCAAAATGATGAATATCATTGCGGCCCCCGAGGGTACGGCCGCCGTCACGGCGTCGCATCCCGACGTGGAGATTTACTGTGCCGCCATGGACGAGCGGCTCAACGACCACGCCTACATCGTGCCGGGCCTCGGAGACGCCGGCGACCGCCTGTTTGGAACCAAATAGTCCGGTAAAACGGGGTTTTTGTAGCGGTGAAAAAGGCTGGCAGCCTAATAGGGCTGCCAGCCTTTTGTTTTGTGAAGAACCCAGGGTTCCGTATGGGCCGGAGCGTAAAACAGTCAAATCCAAATCCGGCAGATTACTGCGCCGGCATTTCGTGCCGTCCCGGAACATATTTGGGCGAAGCGGTCAGTTCCCGGGCGGCCGGCAGCGGCCGCTTTGCAAACAGGGAATAGAGATTGGTCAGGAGCGCTTCTTCTGCTAAAAGCGCCTTGTGGGCGGCGGGCTTTGTGATCACCGGAAGCGCCCCTTCCTGCGCGCGGCGCAGCAGCTCACGGCCCGTATCATTGAAGGCCAGAATTCGCAGATAGTCTGGCGGCCCCGCGTGGGAAAGGCCCAAAAAGCAGCGCAGGATCAGGCGGCGCGCACGGCTTCTGGTATACTGCTTGGATGCGGTCTCGGTCAGGATCTCTTCGAGCGAGGGGAGAGAAGAAGACCGCTTCAGCCGGTTGACCAGATCGGGCGCGGCATCCGGGAAAGAGAGGAGCTCCGCAAGGCCGCTTTTGCGCAGAGAGGCGATCAGCGACCGCTCTAAGAGAAGAAGGGAAGCGCCGCCGGTCTCGGCGAGCTCCGCCTCAAAGAGAGGGAGGGCGGCATGGGGAACGGCGGTTTTCCACAGCGCGCCCCCTGTTTCAAAGTAATCGGAGCGCAGTGCGGAGGCTGAGAAAGATCCTGCTTCGGCCTGCGCAAGAGAGGAACCAAGTCGGTCGGCCGGTTGGTTGTGGCCGGCCCCCTGTCTTTGCACGGCAAACAGGGGGAGCTGCATCTCTCGCCGGATCAGGGCCTTGCAGTATTCCACGGCGAGATTGTCATTTGGGTTTGTAAGAAGCTCGCCCTTGCCGCCGAGCCGAATAAGGGCTCTTTGCCGTGCGGCCGCGTAGGGGAGCCCAAGGGCAAGCTCCTCGCGCAGCAGAGGCTCGAAGTGCTCGCTGCACAGCAGCTTCGCCGCGGAGAAAACGGAGGCTGCGTCCCCGCCTTCGCTGCCGAAGCTCAGCAGATTGATTCCCACAGACAAAAGGAGCGAAACGGCATTGTCGGCAAAGCCTTCCGCGGAGAGCAGGGCGCAGGAGGTGGGGAGCTCCACGACCAGGTCGGCGCCGCAGCGCACGGCAGCTTCGGCCCGCGTCCACTTGGAAATGAGGGCTGGCTCGCCCCGCTGGACGAAATTGCCGCTCATGACGCAAACGATTGCGTCGGCCCCCGCCAGCCTGGTTGCCGCAAGCTGATGCTGATGCCCCGTATGAAAGGGATTGTATTCACAGACCACTCCGGCAATGCGCATCATCATTCCTCCGAATTTGAGTCGGTTTTGTAAAAATCATGCAAAGAAAGAGTTGCACGAACGGGAATTGTTTTATATAATAAAACTTAGTTGATTCCCAGTGCAGACGCTGGAAAAATTCAGGCGCATCTTCCGTGCGGCAGATGCAACAATTCAGAAACTCAACCCGATTATATCAAAAGAAAAACCATTTGTGGAGGTACAAGCATGAAAATTCTTGTCATCAACGCCGGCAGCTCTTCTTTGAAGTATCAGCTCATCGAAACGGATACCAACGAAGTGCTGGCCAAGGGACTTTGTGAGCGAATCGGCATCGACGGTAAGCTCAACCACAAGTCTGTCAAGGGGGAGTTTAAGAATAAAGACGTCCCCATGAAGAACCACGCCGATGCGATCAAGGCTGTGATCGAGACCATCACCAGCGCGGACTACGGCTGCATTGGTTCTCTGAGCGAGATCGACGCCGTCGGCCACCGTGTCGTCCACGGCTCCGAAACCTTCTCCGGCTCGGTCAAGATCACCGAGGCCGTCATGAAGTCTCTGGAGGAGTGCTCCGAGCTGGCTCCTCTTCACAACCCCCCGAACATCGTGGGAATCAACGCCTGCAAAGAGGTCATGGGCGAATCCATCCCGCAGGTTGGCGTGTTCGATACCGCCTTCCATCAGACGATGCCGAAAAAGGCCTTCCTCTATGGCCTGCCCTATGAATACTATGAGAAATACAAGGTGCGCAAGTTCGGATTCCATGGAACCTCTCACCGCTATGTGACCGAGCGTGCTGCAGCCATGCTGGGCAAGCCTGCCTCCGAGCTCAAGATCATCACCTGCCATCTGGGCAACGGCTCTTCGATCACTGCGGTCGACGGCGGCGTGTCGGTCGACACCACGCTGGGCTTCACCCCCCTGGAAGGCCTTATCATGGGAACCCGCAGCGGCTCTATCGATCCCGCCATCGTCACTTTCCTGATGGACAAGGAGGGTCTCAGCACGGCGGAGATCAACAATATCCTCAACAAGAAGTCGGGCGTTCTGGGCGTCTCCGGCGTTTCCTCCGACTTCCGCGATCTCGAAGCCGCCTTTGCCGAGGGCAATGAGCGCGCCGGCCTTGCGATCGATATGTTCGTCTACCAGGTCAAGAAATACATCGGCTCCTTCGCGGCCGCCATGGGCGGCGTGGACGCCGT
>JAFRSP010000046.1 GCA_017427525.1 Clostridia bacterium | reverse complement strand
TAAATGGCCAGCGCCTGATCATAGATGCGGGAAGCGGGCTTGTGCGACTAAGCGGCGAGGCGCTTCAGGAAGAGATGCTCCCGCTGATCTTGACCCATGCCCACGTCGACCATTTGATCGGATTGCCCATGTGCCCGTATCTGCTGCGGAAGGGTGGAAGGATGGATATCTATGCCGTGACGCGCGACGGCCTTGACGCCTTCGGACAGGTGAGCCGATTGTTTTCCCCGCCGCTGTGGCCGGTCGTCCCTGATGTGCTTCCGACCGAAATGCGCTGGCTCGAACTGCCGCAGAGGCTGTGCCTCGGTCCGCTGACGGTTGACCGGATGGAGGGCGTTCACCCCGGAGGGGTGTCGCTGCTGCGGGTGCAGAGCGGCAAAAAGACGGTGGCGATTCTGACGGATTGCACGCTGACGCAGGAACTGCTGCCGAAATTAACAGATTTTGCCAGAGACTGTGATCTGTTGCTCTGCGATGGGCAGTACAGCGAAGCGGAGTGGCCCGTCTGTTCCGACTTCGGGCACAGCACCTGGATCATGGCGTCGCATTTTGCGGCTTCCTGCGGCGCGAAAGCGCTGCGTATCATCCATCATGATACACAGCATACCGACGATATCCTGGATGCGGCGACCAGAGAGGTCAAGGCTATCTTCCCCGCAGGTTCTTTTGCCAGAGAAGGGGAGGAAGTGGAGCTGTAGTTCAGGGGATGCTGCGCCGGCTTCTGCATTACAGATGAAGAATCCCGCTCGGGAGAGCGATCAATAGAATCATAAGATTGGAAACAACGGGGGGAGTATCATGAAAAAAGTTATATCCCTGCTTCTTCTCGCCGCGCTGATGTTAGGTCTCAGTTCAGCAGCCATTGCGGCAGAGACTGCCAAAGGCGGCACCATCCGCTTGGAGGAAAACTCCGGAACGGTGAAGGTCACCAATGCGAGCGGTAAAACGCAGACGATTCGGAAGAGTATGCGTCTGTACAACGGCTATAAGGTATCCACCGGAAGAAAAAGCGAGGCCTATGTCAGCTTGGATGACACGAAGGTCGTCAAGCTCGACTCCTCCACCAAGGTGGATGTGAAGCAGTCCGGCAAACAACTGGAGGTCTCGCTGAGCAGCGGCAAGTTGTTTTTCAACGTTACGCGTCCGCTCAAGGCGGATGAAACGCTGAATATCAGCACCTCCACAATGGTCACAGGTGTTCGCGGGTCCTATGGCTGGGTCACGCCTACGGAGGTCGGCCTGATGCACGGTCATGTGATCGTGACCTGCCGGAACCCTTATACAGGGGAAATGCGCGTGACCGAGCTTGTCGGAGGTGAGCGGGTCTATTTTGATCCCAATCCTCAGGTCGCATCGGCAGATCCCAGTCTGCTGGAAATCGATTTTGTAAAAGAGCTCATCCGCAACAGCGGCGTCCCCGCGACCGTTGTCCGTGAAATGGCCAAGGATGCGCAGGGCCTCTGCGATCCCGTGATCGAGGACGTTCCGACCATCGACGTCCCGGCGCTGCTGGCGTCCCTGCCCGAGCTGGAGCAGAAAGAGGAAGAGGTGGAATCCGATGCGGCTCAGGCGCTTCAGACTGCGCTTCGCGAAGAGGAGGCTTCTCTGACTGGAGATGGCGTCAGTCAGGTTTTCGAGACCACCGTTTCCGGCGGAGGTTCCGCCGGCACACCGAATACCACCGCCTATGTTGTGAAGATCCCCCAGGGCTCCGGCTATACGGTCGCCAGCAATACGGAAGAGATCGTCCCCGGCTCCGGGGAATACTCCGTGAAGCGTGGCGAGAGCTTTGCCTTTACGGTGATCCCCGACGATACCCATGCCATCTTTGCCGACGACCTCGGCGCGGCGACGAGTTCCGGCGCGGCTGTGACCCAGACCCAGAACGGAACCTCCGTCAACTGCTCCCTTCGCGTAAGGGGCAATGAGACCATCTCCTTCGAGCGCGTTTATCGCATCGTCTCGGAGATCGATCAGGGGACTGTCGATGCCGATCGGTATCTGGCCGCTTCCGGTGTGAGCATCATCTCTGACGTCACCCTGCCCGCCGATTCCGCGATCCGCATTCCTGCCGGCGAATCTCTGGACATCGGAGAGCCTTCAACGGTGCTGACGCTGGAGGAGAATTCCGATCTGATCATCGAGGGAACCTTCCAGCTGATGAACGATACGAAGCTGATCAACAACAGCACCAACAGCATTCACGTGTTTGAAGACGGTAGTTTTTTCCAAATGGGCGATGTCGAAAACTATGGCCATATCGTTGTGGAGGGAACCGTTTCCGCGGCTAACGGCTATGGGGCATTCCAGAACAACGGAACGATAAAGATTGCCTCCGGTGCGACAGTCGACCTCAATAACATCAGCAACGGAGATGGGAACTTAGCCGCCCATGACAGCCGCGCCAGTCTCGAGAACAACGGCGATTTGACCGTGGCACAGATCAGCAATCACGGCGTCTTTGTCAACAACGGGATTCTGGCGACAAGGTATACCGTTTTTAATTACAATCAAATGACCAATAACGGCACTTTTGTCAACGACGGGGCGGTGACAAACGGCGACACGGGCTTTGACCCGGCATATGGCTACGGCACCTTTGTCAACAACGGCACCTTTGAAAACAACATGAATCTTTACAACTACTCCTTCAACACACTGATCAACCGCGGCACCATCAACAATAATCTCCGTGCCAGAATCAGAAATTCCGGTACATTTGAGAACGAAAGCGTGATCAACAACCAGGCGCAGTTCATCAGTGTTGGCCCCATCTCCGGTTCGGGCACCGTAAACGGCGCGCCTGTAGATGAGACCGGAAAATACATCCTTCGCTTCGACAACAACGGCGGCGTCGGCACCACGGTCGGCGATTGCGAAATCGAGCCAGGCGCCACGGTCTCTCCGGCCTATCAGCCGCCCACCGGGCTGATCAATAACGGCTTCACCCTGACCGGCTGGTGCAGCGACAAGGCCTGCACACATCTGTGGGATCTGAATACAGACCCTGTTGTGAGCGATATGGTTCTTTATGCCAGATGGGAATAAGCGATCATGAAGCAAACACAACTGTTGCGTAAGCTGGCCGTCTGTTTGGCCGCCGCTGCAGCGATCACCGCCATAGCGGGATTCGGCTGGTTGAAAGCTCCCGACGGCGCCGTCTCCGATATGCTCTATCAGCGCGGAGGCGCTCCCGACGGCGAGATCGTCATCATCGGCATGGATCAGCGGGCGGTGGACACCTTTGGCCCCATGCCCTGGCCGCGAAGTGTCATGGCTCAGGCTGTCGAGTATCTCAACAACGCCGATCCGGAGAATCCTCCTGCTGTCATCGGGGTGGACGTGCTCTACGTGGGCGCCAGCGCCGATGCCGATGCAGACGCATATCTGGTTGAGGCTGCCCTCTTGGGTGGGAACGTGGTTGTGGCTTCCGCAGCGACCTTCGACACGCAGCTGGTGAAGCAGGGCGATGATTTCTATATGGACGACCGCATGGTCGCTGCATGGGATGAGCCATACACGGAACTTGCTAAGGCTGCAGATTTCGGCCATATCAATCAGATGATGGATGACGATGGGATCCTGCGTCACGCGCTGCTGTGGATCGATGTGCCGGGTGAGGGGCGCGTGTCCTCCTTTGCAAGGGTGATCTACGAACGCTGGTGCATGGCGAAGGGTAGGGAGCCAAAAGAGCCTCCGAGAACGGGCGACGGCTTTTTCTACCTCCCGATCACCGGCGGGCCGGGTGCCTACTATGAAGATGTGTCCATCGTCGATTTGGTTGAGGGGACGGCAGCTCCAGATTATTTCGGAGGAAAGATCGTTCTGATCGGCCCCTATACGCTGGGCATGCAGGATCAGTATCTCACCTCTGCCGACCATGCCTCACCCATGTACGGCGTGGAGTATCAGGCAAATGTGATCGATGCCTTTCGCGGCGGCTTCCTGCCGCGTGAGGCGGGGGAGAAGGCACAGCTGGCGATCTTGTTTGCCGTCTGTGTGCTGGCTCTCTTCCTGTTTCTTGACAGGCGTGTGCGTGTGGCGCTCCCTCTTTGGCTGGCGCTTTCGGGCGGATGGATCGCCGTCTGCCTCATTGCATATCGCTCAGGAGTCGTTCTCCATGTGTTGTGGGTACCGCTGGGCGTGACGATTCTGTTTGTGGCTTCGGTAGCCGTCAATTATATCCGCGCTGCGCGCGAAAAGCGGCAGATCCAAAACACATTTGGACACTATATCGATCCCGCTGTCATGAAGCAGCTGCTGGAGCATGGCAGTGCGGCTTTGGAGCTTGGCGGCAAGCTGTGCGACATCGCTGTGCTGTTCGTCGATATCCGAGGCTTTACAACGATGAGCGAATCTCTCGACCCGCCCACCGTCGTTGAGATCATCAATCAGTATCTGACCCTCACGACAGAGTGTATCATGAAGAATCATGGCACGCTGGACAAGTTTGTCGGCGATTGTACGATGGCCTTCTGGAATGCCCCTGTAGAGCAGGAAGATGCGGTCTATCTGGCATGTCGGGCCGCGATGGATATGGTTGAGGGTTCAAAGACACTGGGAGAAGAACTCCTTGAAAAATACGGGCGGACCGTCTCCTTTGGCGTCGGCGTCAACTGGGGCAGCGCCGTCATCGGAAACATCGGTGCGCCGAAGCGAATGGACTACACAGCCATCGGCGATACGGTCAACACCGCAGCCCGCCTTGAAGCCAACGCGCCCGGAGGGAAGATCCTGATTTCACGCGTTGTGGCAGATATCCTTGGCGACCGAGCCGAGGTCACCTCGCTTGGCGATTCCATCAAACTCAAAGGGAAGGCAGAGGGATTTGAAGTCCTGACGCTGGATGCTTTGAAAGAACAATGAGAGGGGAGTCAAAGATGAAAAAGAGAATCATTGCCTGCCTTTTGGTCGTATTCCTGCTTTCAACGGCAACGGCCATGGCCGCTGACAATAGCGGGGGAGACGGCCTTGCCGCCTTCGCGAAAGCAGAGCTTTCCGGCGTCTATGCGGCGCAGGACGGAAAGATTTTGGCCACTGACAAATGGAATAAAATCCTCTGGGATCTCAGCGGTGAAACCCCCTTGCGTTATGCAGGGCGTATCAGTGTTGCAGATTCTTCTGGAGAACCGATCGGCCGCTATTATGACGCAGCTGACCGCCTGCAGGCATTTTTCCTGAACCCCGCCGCGATCGCGCCCTTCCTTGAGGGCTACGCGGTTGCAGATGCATCGGCAAACGTGCTGCGCTATGTAACAGAGAAAGAGGTGCGCACTCTCGCTGGCAGCGGCAAAGAGGGCAATGCCGACGGTGTCGGCGCTGCCGTGCGCTTCTCCAGTCCCAGCGGACTTGCCGTGGACGATGAGGGCAGCCTTTATATTGCCGACACCGGAAACGGCAGCATCCGGCTGATGACGAAAAAGGGCAATGTTACCACCCTTGTTTCCGGTCTTACAGAGCCCACCGGCCTCAGTTGGGCGAACGGCTCCCTCTATGTCGCCGAGACGGGGAAAAATCGCATTCTCAAGATCACAGACGGCGAGACGACGGTCGTTGCAGGACGTGAGGTTGCGGCTGAGGATTCCGGAGTCTACTATGGCGGCTATAAAAATGGCCCCGCAGACGAGGCTGAGTTTGACCATCCGCAGGGAGTTGCAGTGGATTCTGACGGTACGGTCTATGTTGCTGACACGCTCAATAACGCAGTTCGTATGCTGAAAAACGGCCGCGTCTATACCGTTGCGCATAGCGACGATCTGCTGAATCCGCCAGTTTTGCCCCGGGATCTGACGATCGCATCCGGCAAGCTCTTTGTCGCCTGTAAGGGCGGCCTGCTGCAGGTGACCCCTGAGGCAGGGCGGTTTGAAGATGTCAAACCTGCCGACTGGTATGCGCAGTACGCCGCCGAGGCCGCTCTGCGCGGACTTGTGCGAGGTACGACGGATACGACCTTCTCTCCCGATATGCTCACCACCCGTGCGCAGTTTGCAGCCATGCTCGGCCGCCTGCACACCGAAACGGATGGTTCTGCCGTGATCGACGGCTCCGCCGTCCTTGAGGATATTATCCCCGGCACATGGTATGCCTCCTCTGCCCGCTGGGCTGTAGACAATCAGATCATTCTCGGCATAGACGGTAAGTTCCAGCCTTCCGGTAACCTGACACGCGAACAGGCCGTGGTCATGCTTTGGCGATATGCGAAGCTGACCAGGCTGAATACTGCGGTGCTTGACGATCTTGATATGGCGACCTCTTTCACCGACAGCGGCGATATCAGCGACTGGGCGTTTGAGGCCATGCGCTGGGCCGTCGGCACAGGGATCCTGCAGGGTGCCGACAATGCGCTGCTGCCGGGCGTGCAGACAAATCGGGCGCAGATCGCCGCCATTCTGCTGCGCTTTATGGACGTTTTCGGCCTGTAAAATCGTAGCAGGCACGATCTTACGGGGCCTTTCTCTGTCTTATTGGCTAAGTTGCCCACGCGAAATCTACTGACAGAAGGTGAGAGCGGGATGCCAAAATCTGTGATCGACGATGCGTATCTTCGGCACTTTTTCGGCATCGGCGAGGATGAAATGGGTGCGGAGGAGTGCGCCGAGATTCGCTTGAAGCTGGAGCGGCTCCAATTCGGCCACGATGAAGACATCTGCCGTATTGACGAGGAGCCGGACGGCATGTTTTTCATCGAATCCGGCACCTGCGCTGTGCTCGACCGCGAGGGCAGCCAGATCAACGTCATGCGGGACGGGCAGTATTTCGGGGAATACGGCGTCCTCTCCGGACAGCGGCGCTTGTCCACGGTGCGTTCTGTGGGACGGTCTGTGGTCTATCGGCTGAAAAGCGAGGATATGATTGGAATTCTCAGCCGTCATCCGAACATCTACAGTGAAATGATGAAGCAGGTCTACGCGCAGGTGACCCACAAGCATACCCAGCTGCTGACGTTATCCAGCATCCGCCGCGGCATTCTCCAGGCGCCTGCCAATCAGTCGCCTCTGTCGCCGCGTCAGATGCTGGTGCAGTATGGGGCACTGGCACTGTTTTTCCTGCTGACGCTTTGGCTGGCACCAAGGGGCAGCGCAGGGCCGATTTTTCTGATGCCTATGGGCTTGATGGTGGTCTATGTGCTCATCACCAAGCGCACGCTGGAATCTCTGGTGGTCGCCGGAATGCTGGCGGCGATGCTATTATTTCGAAACGGACTTGCCGTCAGCTATACGGATGCGCTGATGGAGGCAATGGGAAACACAGACAACGTCTTTACGATTCTGGTTATGGCCCTGATGGGCAGCGTTACCACACTGGTGGAGGCCTCCGGTGCGGTCACCGCGCTGCAAAAAATGGCAGACCGAAAAATCCGCACCAAAGAAGGCGTGCTGTTCGGAGCGATCGGCGTCATGGCCGTCACCGCCATCGATGATTGTCTCAATATGCTCTGCGCGGCTGCCAGCATCCGAAACGTGGCAGATGAGCAGCGAATCCCACGTGAGAAGACCGGTCTGCTGCTGAGTTTCCTTCCCACAGTCCTCACGTCTTTCTTGCCCTTTTCCCTCTGGGGCATCTTCGTCATCGGTACCATCAGTGCCAGCGTATCCGAATCGGGCGCCGCTGTCTTCTGCCGAGCGATTCCGTTCAACTTTTTCTCGATCCTCACGCTTGTGGGATTGTTGCTTTTTTGCTGCGGAAAATTCCCGCTGACCAAACCCCTTCGCAGGGCGGAGGAACGCGTTTTAAGCGGTGGCAAGCTCTGGCCTGAGAATTCTGAGCAATACCTCCCGCAGGAGGAACCCAGGATCTGGGGCCATCCTTGGAATCTTCTGCTGCCCGTGATCGTATTGGCCGTGACCAGCTTGGCCGTCCGCAGTATTTGGACCCACAGCCTCGTTCTGGACAGCGCCTGCGGTCTTGTGGCGACCTTGATCTTTCTGTTTTTCCTCTACTGCGCCCAGGGACTCATGTCTCCTGAGCAGTTTATCGAGCATCTCATCTCCGGGATTCAGGGAATGGTGTTGCCAATTCTGCTCTATTTGCTGACGATGTGCTTTTCTTCCCTTCTTGCACAGGAGACTATGGATCACTACTTCGAAGCTGTGATGCAGTTCATCGGCCCCTTCACACCGTTGATTCCTGCGATACTGTTCCTCGTATTCACTCTTCTGACTGTGGCCCTTGGTTCATCTTGGGCCATGTATGTCATTGGGTTTCCTGTGGCAATCCGTATGGCGGCGCAGGGCGGGGTCTTTTTCTCGCTGTGTATCGGTGCCATTTGTGCGGCGGGAATCGCAGGCGAGAAAAACTGCATGTTCACAAGCGATGCCTTGTCGGTGGGCAGTGCCATCGGCTGTGAACCGAAGGCTATTCTGTCCGTGCGGCTGACCTACAGTCTGATCTTCACGGCTGCGTCCCTCCTGCTCTATCTGATCGCAGGGCTCCTCCTGCACTAATTGCACATAGACAGCAGGGAATCGCAGGTTCGCAGGAGAGAAGGGTCAGTCCCTGGAAGTTCTTCTACCTGAAAAATGGGACAAAAAACGATTTATCACACAAAAAAGAGCCTTGCATGAGCAGCACGGTCTGCCGCCGCATGCAAGGCTCATTTTTTATTTAGGAAAGCTTTGCGGTAAAATCACGCATCACTTCAGAGACTTTGATGTTCTGCGGGCACACCTGCTCACAGCTTCTGCACTGGAGGCAGGCCTGCGGCCGCTTCTCTTCCGGAAGCGCGCCCAAAGCCATGGGGGCGATAAAGCCTCCGCCGGTATAGGCGTGCTCGTTGTAAAGAGCAATCAGGCGCGGAATATCGAGCCCCTGCGGGCAGCGGCTCACGCAGTAGTGACAGGCAGTGCAGGGAACCGTGCCAATAGAAAGCATCTTGTCGGCAAGGTCAAGCAGTGCGGCTTTCTCATCCTCATTCAGCTTTTTATCCTCCGAGAAGGTATGCAGATTCTTTTCGAGCTGTTCCTGATTCGACATACCGGACAGGATCATGGTCACCTGGGGAAGGCTCTGGAGAAAGCGGAAGGCCCAGGCGGGGATCTCCTCATCCGGACGGAGGGCTTTCAGCGTCTTTTCATACTCAGGGGCGAGCTTCGCCAGCTTTCCGCCGCGCAGAGGTTCCATGACCCAAACGGGGATGCCGCGTTCGCTCAGAAGCGCTACTTTTTCTTGTGCATTCTGGAAGGTCCAGTCTAAGTAATTCAGCTGAATCTGACAGAACTCCAGATCCTCGCCATAGGCGTCGAGGAAGCGCTTCAGAACGTCGACGCTTCCATGGCAGGAGAAACCGAGATGCCGAATCCGCCCCTTGCGCTTTTGTTCCACAAGATAGCTGTAAATGCCATATTTTTCATCATTCAGATAGGCGTCGATATTCATCTCGCAGACGTTGTGGAAGAGATAGAAATCAAAGTAATCCACCTGCAGCTTCTCGAGCTGTTTGGAAAAGATTTCTTCCACCTTTTCCCAGTTGCCGGGATCATAGCCGGGGAATTTTGTGGCAAGATAAAAGGATTCCCTCGGATATCTTGCAAGGGCCCTGCCCAGAACCAGCTCGGAATTCCCGCTGTGGTATCCCCAGGCCGTGTCGTAATAGTTGATGCCGTGTTTCATTGCAGTGTCCACCATGCACAGGGTGGCCGACTCGTCGATCCTGCTGTCGCTCTCTGCGAGCACAGGAAGACGCATCGCTCCGAAACCCAGCGCGGAAAGCTTCAAGTTTTGAAAATCTCGGTATACCATGAATGATGCCTCCTTTGTTTTCTTATATCGCGTTGTATGTAAAAAGCTACTTCGCCATTCTGATTTTGCCTCCCCCTACAACGCAGTCCTCCTCATCATAAAAAACGGCAGACTGACCGGGCGTCGGCGCCTTTACCGGCTGATCGAAATGAATCAGCAGCGAATCCCGACTCAGCATCTCGATGGTGGCGCTCTGCGGCGTGTGGTGGTAGCGAACCTTTACCTGGCAGCGCAGAGTTTCCCCCGGATTGGGAGAGGGAATACTCATAAAGTTCAGGTCGCTGCAGAGAAGCTCGCTGCGGTAGAGCGCCTTCTCTTCTCCGAGCACAACTTCGCTCTGCGGTGCTCGAATTTCCGTAACGTAGGCCGGATATCCGAGCGCAAGCCCAAGTCCTTTTCGCTGCCCGACAGTGTAGCTCACGATTCCCTTGTGTTGTCCAAGGATATTTCCGCTTTCGTCCACAAAATTCCCCGGTTCGGGGAGGGGAGACGCAGCGTGGCAGCGGATAAAATCTGCATAGTTTCCCTCGGTCACAAAGCAAATCTCCTGGGAATCCGGTTTCTCTGCCACCGGGAGCCCCGCCTTCAATGCGATTCTGCGGACCTCTTCTTTTGTGAGGCCGCCCAGCGGCATTAAGGTAGCGCACAGTTGTTCCTGTGTCAGCTGATAGAGCATGTAGGTCTGGTCTCTTTGTACCTGCGCTGCTTTTTGAAGGGTAAATCTCCCGTTTTCCAGATGCCTGACCGAGGCATAGTGCCCTGTGGCGAGAAAATCAGCCTGCAGCATCTTGGAGTAGTAGAGAATTCTTTCCCACTTGACATACCGGTTGCACTCGATGCAGGGATTGGGTGTTCGACCTTGGAGATACTCCTCGATAAAGGGTTGAACCACGTATGTCTGAAAGCTTGCGGTACAGTTGAATGCATAAAACGGAATGCCAAGGCAGCGGGCCACGGCGCGTGCATCGTCGATCGCGCAGCACCGGCTTTCATCTTCGCCGTCAGCCTCCCAGGTGCGGAGAATCACGCCGACCACGTCGTACCCTTTGGATTTCAACAGGTAGGCCGCAACGGCGCTGTCCACGCCTCCGGAGAGGCCCACGATGACTTTTTGCATGGTATCACTTCCATTCTGGTCTGCCTTTTGACGGCTCAATCCGTTCCCTTGAGCAGTAGCTTGCGGTAGATCATGAAATCATCCTCGCGAAACACATTGAAAAGAACTGTGATCTTACTTTGCGTTTCCCGTCGATACGCTTCCACAGTTTGCAGGGCGATTTCCGCAGCCTGCCTGCGCGGAAAAGCGAAGACTCCGGTGGAAATGCAGCAGAAGGCGATGCTCTCTATGCCGTTTTGGTCGGCGAGCTCCAAACAGGAGCGATAACAGGAGGCCAGCAGACTGCAATGGCGCTCGGTCAGGGGCCCATCCACAATGGGGCCGACCGTGTGCAGGATCCAGCGGCAGGGAAGATTGTAGGCAGGAGTGAGTTTCGCTTGCCCTGCAGGTTCCGGGTGCCCCTGCTGCTTGATCAGCTCTGCACATTTCAAACGCAGTTGGATCCCTGCATAGGTGTGGATAGCGTTGTCGACACAGTAGTGGAGCGGCTGGTGGCAGCCTGTCAGCCCGCTGTTTGCGGCGTTGACGATGGCGTCGCATTCGAGCTTCGTAATATCGCCCTGCCAGAGATAGAGACCGTTTGGGAAAGGTTTGAGTTCCGAGAGAGGAGTGATCTGCTGATTGCAGAGCAGCTCCTGCAGATAGGAGTCCTGCACGGATAAAAACCGATTGCTGATCGGACGGGGAGGGCGGACATTCATAAGAGCACGAAGAAGATCCCGCTGCCCTTGCGAGTCCGAAGGAATGGCAAGTCCACGATACCGGTCCTCTTCGTCAAGAAGCGTCCGAATCAAATACAGTCGTTTTACTTCGAGATTCATGATTGTTCTCCAAAAGAAACATAAATGAAAGAGCTTTGCACAGTGAAAAAACAAAGAAGGGGAGAAAAATGATTTGAAAGTATTATACTATGCGGGAAAGTGATGCGCAAGTCGGTGAAACGCAGTGAGGATGGGTTCGATACATTCTTTGCAGAGATGAGCCGGCTGATTTGAAAGAGAATAATTGTAAAGGTAATAAACTTCACAATATTCGAGAGATGCGGCCTGCTCCTGTCCTCTCGTTCGGAAGACAGCGCTTGCCACAATCGAAGCCGAGGAGGAAATCCAGCCTGCGAGATGAGTCTATGGAGTGCGGATTCCGTCAGCCTGAAACAAATTCAGCGCCGCTGCAAAATCCATCGGATTTCGCAGCGGCGCTTCAAGCCGACTCAAATCGATCTTAGAAACCTACTTCCAAAGCGAGGGGGAAGTTCTTCATCGCAGATTAATTCAGTCGAGGTCTTTTTCATGCTTCAAAACTGCACCGGTTGCGGCGTCAATCTCATAGTCATACTCATAGCCGTTGCAGTCAAACTTGATTTCATAGATTGCTCTGCCATCCTCATTTTCCAATTCACATTCAAAATCAAGAATGTCGCGCTCGTTGACGCCGGCGTGGGAAAACGCTGATGCTTTTGCCTTAGCTTCTCCGATCGTTGCCTTTGAAACAGCCGGAGAGTCGGTCTCTTCCTCTTTTTGCTGCACAGGAGTCGGGCGATTTAAAGGTGGAGCATCGTCGTCCGCCTCTCTGCTGAAGGTGACAATCTCCC
>JAFRSP010000045.1 GCA_017427525.1 Clostridia bacterium | reverse complement strand
CTCAGCTGAATCCCCTGAACCAGGCTGCGTTTGAGCGCGGCATGGAGATCGGCAAGGCTGCGAAGGCGTAAGCCGGAAGCGAATTGCCCCTGAAGATTCAAAAAAGAGCCACTCCCGAGAACGGGAGTGGCTCTTTGTCTTTGAGAGGTCAGAGTCCCCCGAAACCGCTGCGCGCTCCGGCTTTGCATACCGTGGGGCGAGCATAGGGGATGCAGAGAGAATGTGTCCATAGGCTGCAAGGATTTATTCCTCCGATTCAGCAGAGGCTGGCGGCATGGTCATTCTGCCGGTGGGCGTTACGCCGAAGAGCTTTCCATAGGCCCGGGAGAAGGCAGAATAGCTGCGGAATCCGCATTGGAAACAGGCTTCTGTGGCGGAAACGCCGGTTTGGATCAGCTCCCGTGCCAGCAGCAGTCGCTTGTCTGAAAGGCAGGCGTGGATGGAGGTGCCGGTCTCTGCCCGGAAGCGGCGCATCATGTGGTACTTGCTGATATAAAACCGGGCGGCAAGTCTGTCGATGGAGAGATCCTCGGAGAGATTGTGTTCCAGATAGCGCAGGATCTCGAGGATCTTTTCGTCCTTCGGCACCACAGGCCCGGGCAGTTGGGTCTCGGTTTTATTCCATTCCCGCCCGATCTCCACCAGGAGCCGCAGCAGTACGCTTTTGGCCAGGATGCTCCGGCCCGGGCTCTGCCCGCCCATTTCGGTCTCAAGTTGAGAAAACAGCATCAGCATCCGCCGCTTGAATTCCTCCGCAGGCCGCAGCACGTGGCCCCGGGAACCGGAGAAAACAGATTCCAGCGCGTAATCCTCCTCCGAGTTGACCCGCAGGAACTCCGGAGAAATATATAAAATGATGCGCTCATAGATATGCCCTGCATCCAGCTGGGGTTTGTGTACGCACCGGCTGCCCACCAGAACGATGTCCCCCGGGAGCAGCTGGTAAAGACGGCCTTCCACGGTATAACTGCCATTGCCGGACAGGAAAAAGGTCAGCTTGTAAAACTCATGGTAATGGTAGTCGGTATTGGCGCCCCTGTCGTCTTTCAGATGAAAGAGCCGGAAGTCTTCCAGCAGGTAACCCCGACTTTCATACGTTTCATCCATGCAAATCCCTCGTTTGAGCATTTTTTGCATATAGTATAGCATATAATGTGTTTAATTTGCAAATCTTGCACTATATGATAGAAAAAGCAAATCATGCACCGGGAGGGACCTCAATTGAAAAAAACATTCTGGAGTACTTATGGTTTTTTGATTCTGATGCTCATCGGTATCGTGGCCGGCTGCATCGTGGGCGCCGTATGGCCCGACGCGGGAAAGCTGGAGCCCCTGGGAACGCTGTTCGTGAACATGATGTTCTGCGTGGTGGTGCCCATGGTGTTCTTCTCCATCTCCTCCGCCATCGCCAACATGAAGGACGTCAAGAGCGCCGGCAAATTGCTGGGCACCACCGTCGTCACCTTCCTGTGCACTGCCACCATCGCTGCTCTGATCATGTATATCATCGTGCGCTTTCTGCCTGTCTTCACGATCGCTCCCGAGTTCGAGGCGCAGGAGGCCTCCGGCTTGGGACTGGCCGACCTGATCGTGAACTTCTTCACCAAGCCCGACTTCTATGAACTGCTGAGCCGCAGGGCCATCCTGCCTCTGATTGTGGCGGCCATCCTCTTTGGCTTCGGCGTGCAGATGTCCGGCGGTCCCAAGACCATGACGGCAAAGCTTCTGGAGGATATCACCAACTGCATCCTCAAGGCCGTCAAGATCATCACCTACTACGCGCCCATCGGTTTCTTCGGCTTCTTTGCCAGCCTGGTTGCTGCCCACGGCAAGGATTTCATCACCAACTACGCCACAGCCATCATTGTGTATTATGTGGTCTGCTTCGCCTATATGTTCATCTTCTTTCCCATCTATGCCCACTTCGGGGGCGGTAAAGGCGCCGTGGGCGTGATGTTTCAGCATCTGTTTCGGCCTGCCGCAGTGGCGTTTGGCACCTGCTCCTCCGTGGCCACCATCCCTACCAACATGGAGGTGGCCCTTGAGACCGGCATTTCCAAAGAGGTCAGCGATATTGTCCTGCCCCTGGGCGCAACCATGCATATGGACGGCAGCGCCATGAGTGCCATTATCAAGGTGGCCTTCCTCTTCGGCATGTTCGGTCAGGACTTCGGAACCGGCCGTGCGGTTCTGGCCATCGTGGTGGCGGTCTTCTCGTCGGTCGCCATGTCCGGCATCCCGGGCGGCGGCGGCACTGGTGAGCTGGTGCTTTGCACGCTGTTCTTCCCGGAGCAGCTGTCTGTGGCCTTCCCCATCGCTTTGGCCATCGGCGATCTGGTAGATCCTCCCGCCACCATGGTCAACGCCGCCGGCGACTATGTGGTCAGCTATATCGTCTCTCGTTTTGTGGACGGCAAGGACTGGCTGCAGAAAAAGCTGCAAAAAGCCTGAAGCAGGCAAAGAAAGAAGCCTTGGTTCGAAAGACCGGGGTTTCTTGTTTGCAGGAAAAAAGGAGTAAAATCATGTGAAGGAGATTCCAAGGCAAGGAAGACCGGCAAAGGAGAAAATGGAGATTTTTTGCAGAAATTTTAGTAAAAAACGCATAAAATACCGACGGAATAATTGACAAAGTCAGGCATTGCACATGCCGGAGGAAGATGATATACTAATGCACAAAGGAATCCCCGCGCCGGGGCGCTTCATGCGGCTGACGCGGCGGACGGGGACATTTCTTAATCAGGGTTGCCGCTTCCCTGAAAAGCGGTTCAACGGTCGCAAGCCGACCGGGTGAATAGGAGGATACTATGGAAAGAAGATTACTGGTTGGCGGCTTTGGCGGCCAGGGCGTTATGGTTATCGGCCAGCTGATGTGCTACACTGCCTGCGAGACCACGGATCTCGAGGTTACGTTCTTCCCCAGCTACGGCGGTGAGCAGCGCGGCGGTACCGCGAACTGCTATGTCACCATTTCCGATCAGGCGATCGGCGCTCCCGTTGCGGACTTCATGGACGATATCATCGTCCTGAACGACCCCTCCATGACCAAGTTCCAGAGCATGGTCAAGGCCGGCGGCAACCTGTTTATCAACAGCTCCATCGTCTCGGTCGAGCCCACCAGGACCGATATCAAGGTCATCAAGGTTCCGGCCAACGGCGTTGCGGACGAGTTGGGCAATCCGAAGGTTGCCAACCTCGTGATGGCCGGCGCGTACATCGGCTATACCGAGCTGCTGCCCCCCGAGAAGGTTCTGGCCACTGCGTTCAAGAAGCTGGGCGCCAAGAGACCTGAGCTGAACCCCCTCAACCAGGCTGCGTTTGAGCGCGGCATGGAGATCGGCAAGGCTGCCAAATAAGAACTGTGCATTCAAGCCGTCCTCGGGAAGTTCCTGCGGGCGGCTTTTTGTTTTGCGGCGGGAAGAGGGCAGATTAAAAAATCCGGGAGGCGGCCTTGGAAAGGCAGCCGGACCGCTGCGTGAAAGAATGGAGGAAAATCGGCCGGATTGCAGGGAAGCGACTTCCTTTGGAGGGGTTGCCCAAAAATAGCGGGAAAAGCCGGCACTTGTCGGCACCTTTGATCATTTCCAAGAAGCCGGCTGATATGGTATAATAAATATAAATTTGGAAATGGGATGCCGCAAAGCAGGGCGGCGCCCCTTTTAGCGGCCGATTTCCCGCAGTTTCTCATGGGGAACAAGGCCTTGCGAAAACCAGTATTCAGGGATCGTTTGGCCGGCGGACAAGGCGATCCAGTTTGATAAAGGAGTGAAAAAGATGATCAGGAAAGAGATCCATGAAATCGTGAACCGCAGTGCGAAGGAATTTGAGCAGATCTCCGATCAGGTTTGGGAGTTTGCCGAAACCTGCTTTGAGGAGAACCAGTCCAGCGCGCTCCAGAGCGCTTATCTTGAGAAGAGAGGTTTCCGCGTAAAGACCGGCGTATCCAATATGCCCACCGCCTTCATTGCCGAGTGGGGCAGCGGCTCTCCCGTGATCGCCATTCTCGGTGAGAACGACGCCCTCGCCAGCCTGTCGCAGGAGGCAGACCTTGCGGTGTGCACCCCCATCACCGCGGGGGCGCCGGGACATGGCTGCGGTCACAACTTGCTGGGCACCGGCGGAATGGAAGCCGCCTGCGCCGTGAAGGAGTATCTGGAAGCGAACAAATTGGCAGGTACCATCCGCTATTATGGCACGCCGGCCGAGGAGGGAGGCGGCGGCAAGGTCTACATGGTTCTCGACCACCAGTTCGACGACGTGGACGCCTGCTTCGTTTGGCATCCCAGCTCCAGCTGGGACGTGACCACCAAGGGACTGGCCATTGTTTCGGCCTATTTCAAATTTGAGGGTATTGCCTCCCATGCCGCGGCTGCCGATCAGGGCCGCAGTGCACTGGATGCGCTGGAGCTGATGAACGTGGGCGTGAACTTCCTGCGTGAGCATGTCCGTGCAGGCACCCTGATGCACTATTCAATCACCAACACCGGCGGTCCGGCCGCCAATATCGTTCAGCAGAATGCCGAGGGCTTCTACATTCTGCGCAACGAGAGTCAGGCCTACCTCAAGGAGCTTTTTGCCCGCGTTGAGGATGTTGCCCGCGGCGCGGCGCTGATGACCGGAACCAAGTTTGTGGGCTCTCAGATCATCAGCAATTATGCCAACATCAACCCCAACTCCGTTTTGGACGAGGTGGTTCTGCAGAATCTGAAGGAAATCCTGCCTCTGGAGTATACAGAGGAAGAGAAGGCCTACGGACAGCAGTTTGTGGATATCGGAACCAAGAAGGATGTCAAGACGCCGTATAAGTCCGAGGCCACACACGGCGAAGCCATTATCTGCTCGGATGTGTGCGACGTCAGCTGGGTGACTCCGCTGAGCCACTTCTTCGGCGTCACGCTGGCGCAGGGCACGCTGGGCCACAGCTGGATGACCGTTTCTCAGGGCAAGAGCAGCACGGCCAAGAAGGGCATGCATGCCGCCGCCGAGGTGATGGCCAATTCCGCCATCGACGTGATCGAGAATCCCGAGCTGATCAAGAAGGCCAAGGAAGCCTTCAAAGAGTCTTTGGAGAACAACCCGCCCTACGAGACCCTGATGGTCAACTGCGATCCCAAGGATTACCGCCAGTAAGGGATCTGCCATCGGAGAAAAAGAAGCAGGGAAGCGTTGCAGGAAGGGCCGACGGCCAAGGGGCAGGCGGCGGCCGAAAGAGACATACCTGAATAAGCAGGGAAACATAGGAAATCTATGCCGATAAGGATGCAAAAGAACGGTGCGATCAAATCGCGCCGTTCTTTTGCATTTGATTTTGGAGAAAACTTCCCCAAGGATTCCTCACATGAATGAGAATGCTCGCCGCACAGATTGTCGAAACGGCGGCGTAATTTTGTGCAGGATTGTTTCCGGCCTAGAAGCGAAGCTCTGGATAGGCGACGGCAATGCAGGGGGTGTTTGCCTTTTGATCTGCCCTGTTGACGAAAGTGATTTTTCCGCGGTATACTCAAACAGAAAAGAAGAGAAAAGCGCCCTTTTGCTGCGGCGCGTTTTTGTTTTGAAAGGAGAAGAAGCTTTGAGACTGGACAAATACCTGAAGGTGTCGCGCATCATCAAGCGGCGTACCGTGGCAAACGATGCGGCTTCGGGACAGCGGGTCAGCGTCAATGGACGGGTGGTCAAGCCTGCCCATCAGGTGAAGCCGGGTGATATCATCGAGATTGCTTTCGGAGAGCGCCGACTCAAGGTAGAGGTGCTGGAAACGCCGGAGCATGCGCCAAAGGAAAACGCCGCGGCGCTTTATCGCGTGCTGGATGAGGAATAGCGATTTGTTCTGCCGCATAGATATGGGTTAGCCTGCGTCGGTTTCGATGCAGGGATGATCTCAAAAGAATCTGGAGGATGCGGGATGAGCGGTGAAGAAAAACGCGGTGCCTCGGCGCATCGGTTGAACCTGGAAGGCAGAGAACGTCTTTTTATCGCGGGAGTGGAGGACGTGGTGAGCTTTGACGAGCGGGAGATCCTGCTCGATACCACCGAGGGTTCGCTGCTGCTGCGCGGAGAAGGCATGCATATCAACAAGCTTTCGGTGGAAAATGGGGAGCTCCAGATCGAAGGACAGATCGACTGCGTGGAATACTCCGACAGCGCCCCTTCCCGCCCGGGCTTCTTTACGCGGGTCTTCGGCTGACGTCTTATGGAACAATCCACCGCATTTGAACTCTGGTTGGCCGGCTGTTCACTGCTGTTTGGCGCGGCGGGCATGCTGCTCTTTGACCTGTTTCGAATCTGGAGGTTGGCCTTCCCTGCGGGGAGGGTCTCGACCGATCTGCAGGATCTGCTCTACTGGGTGCTGCTGACGCTCGGCTGTCTCGCCTTTTTGCTCTTTGTCAATCGCGGACAGCCCAGGGCGTTTATTTTGATCTGTGCCCTGCTGGGCGCGCTGCTCTATCGGGTCACGGCAGGCCGCGTGGTCATGTTCGCAGGGGGAGGTGCCGCTCACATTTTACAGGCAATTCAGAAAAAGGTTGCAAACTTCTTTCAAAAAGCTATTGTAAAGCTGCAAAAAATCTGCAATAATATTATGAATGAAACAGATGGGGGGGACGAGCATGAAGAAAGTTAGACAAGGCGTGTTGCTGAAGCTGGTCATGGCTGCCTTCATGATCTATGCCTCCCTGCAGATCACCGACCTTCAAATCCAAATTGCGCAGAAAAGACGGCTCATCTCGGAATATGAGGCTAAAAACGCGGAGCTCGAGATCAAGAATCAGACGTTGACAAACGAGTTGGAAAAAGGCCTCAGCGACGAGCAGGTTGCCAGAATCGCACAGGAAAAGCTGGGGCTGCACGATGCGGATGAAACGGTATTTGTGGCGATCCCCGGTTGAGTGTCTGCAGAATCCTTCGATATTATCGGACAAGGAGCAGTTGGAATCAAGATGCAGATTGAAGTAGGCGCGATTTTAGAGGGCAGAGTGACCAGTATCACCAAGTTCGGCGCTTTTGTGGAGTTGCCGGAAAACAAGACCGGCATGATACATATTTCGGAAATCTCCACGGGCTTTGTGAAGGAAATCTCTGACTATCTAAAAGAAGATCAGATCGTCAGGGTGAAGGTCATTCAGATCGACCAGAACGGGCGAATCAACCTCTCGATCAAGCGCCTGCTGGAGCAGGAGCAGCCGCAGCAGCGTCCTGCCCGCCGTCCGGTGCAGCGCCGCGGCAATGTGGGCTGGCAACCGAAGCAGGTGGTGCAGCCGGTCACCTTTGAAGAGATGATGACCAAATTCAAGGCCGACAGCGACGACAAGATCTCTGCCCTGCGCCGGAATGTGGAATCCAAGAGGGGCTCGGGCGGCAAGCGGAGAGGATAAAAAAGCTCCGCGGCAAAAAGCGGCGCAAGAGCGCGCGGCAAACCAAAGGGCTCTCTGTGTCGGCAGGAATGAAAACCTGCAAAGAAAAAAAGAAAGGCAGCGTCTCTCCCGAGGAGAAACGCTGCCTGTTTATTTAACGAAAAGCCCGCAGGCCGCATGCAGGGGAGCAAAAAAAAGAACTCAAATTCGCTCGGCTTCGCCATAGACGAAGAAATTTCCATAGCGCTCGGAGGAGAGAAGTCGGAAGCCAGACACCTCCAGCATGCTGGTGATGTTGCGGTTGAGACTGATGCCCCGGGTTGTGATGCGGTGAAGCAGGCTGACACTGTCATACAGCAGAGCGGCGGGGCCGGTCGGACGCAGGTAGTCGATGAAAAATATCCGTCCGGAGGGGCGCAGCGTGTGCCGCAGCGCAGCCAGAACCCGATAGGGCTCGTTTGTGGAGGAGAGCGCAAAGAAAAGGCAGGCATAGTCGAAGCTGTTTCCGGCAAAGGGCAGGTCGTCGAGCTTGCGGCGGACAAAGGTGACAGGGACCTTGGGGATTTCAAAGCTTCTGGCCGCCTTTGAGAAACGCTGATCCACCAGCGTCAGCGTGTGGAGATTCTGATATGGATAATAGGGCAAACTCTTCCCATCGCCCGCGCCCAGCTCAATCACATCGCCCGACACCGTGGCAAGAAAGCCGCGGCGGACAACCTGAATCGCGCTTTCCCGCGCCGGCCCAATGTTGAGAAAGGGGAGTCCCCGTTGGTTCATGGATCTACCTCCTTGCGGTGTTTGCTTTGGCACAACGGTATTATAGCACATCGGCGAAGACTGCGCTACATTCCGTTAAGAATTTGTCTGCATGCGAAAGAATTGGCGCTTCTGCGTGAAATTTGATATAATAAGAAAAAACGCAGAAAACCCGCGAAAACAGGAAACTTTCATTCCCTTTTTGCGTCGAAAAATAAGAGCAATCATCGTGATTTGGCGCAGTTCAACGAACTTGATGGATAAGGAGGTGCGTCTCTTGGAGCACAGACCTGAAGGATTCGTTTCGCAAAACGAAAACATTGAGCCCGAGCGCCCGAGGGAAGACGCCTGGCAGGTGGTGGAGCGCGGCAATCCACAGCGGACAGAGGAACCGGAGATCCGGCCTGAAGTGCAGGAGGAGCCGCCGAAGAAAAAGAAGGGCAGTTTCTTCAAGGCTCTGCTGGCGATCGCCGTTTTGGCGGCGGGAGGAGCGGCGGCCCTGCGCTACTATCCTCTGCTGAGCGGATCCAGACCGGAAGAGAAGGCCCCGATCGACCTTGAGGCCTTTTCTGTGACCGCCGTGGCGCAGGATGCCGACGGGCTGCACACGGATTCCGGCTTTCTTGTGGAAGCGCCCCTCGACGTGACAAAGGACGAGTTGACCGGGCTTATCCGGCTGGAACCCGAGACCGGTTTTGAGGTGAAGGAGCAGTCGAAGGGGGAGGAGTCACAGATTTTTGCGATCGTCCCCAAGGAGCAGCTGCGCAGCAACACCGTTTACAACCTGCACCTCTCTCAGGGAGACAGGGCGCGCAGCTTTGCCTTTCAGACCAAGACGGTCTTCACACTTTCCCGCACGATGCCGATCGGCTCCTACACCTCGACCGACAGCGGGATCGAGCTGACTTTTTTGGGAGGAAAGCCGGTCGCGCTGGAGCAGGCGGTCACCATCACACCGGAGCTGGAAGGCCGCTTTGAACGCATCCGCGATTCCTATGTTTACCTGCATAACGGTATGGAGCCCGACACTTTCTACACCGTGAAGGTTGCGGGCACGCTGCAGAGTGAAGGCGGAGCCACGCTGGGAGAAGATATGAGCTTTTCCTTCCGCACCCGGCCGGAAGAGTCGCAGTTTTACACGCCCTGGCGTCCTTCCGGGCAGGTTTCCTCGGTGCGGACCGATCAGGTGCCGGGAATCTCCTGCATGGGAAACAGCCGTTTGACCGATCTCGACTACCACGTTACGGTCTATCGCTATCGCGATTCGGCGGGATATATCAATGCGCTGGAGGCGCTGCATGACTATAAGCAGAAGATGGGAAACGAGAATTGCACGCTTCCCGCCGACGGCGCCGAGGAGTTTCTGACCTTTGACGGCCGGTTTTACGAGAACTACAACTCTCTCACCCTTCCGCTGCCCGATACGCTGCCAGAGGGCTATTATCTCATCCGTGCGATCTGCGGCGAGAAAAACTGCTGCATGGATGAGCTTTTGCAGGTCAGCGACACCGTGGTGTATCTGATCTCCGGCGAGGGACGCCTTGCGGTTTGGGCCAACGACGCGAAGACAGGCCAGCCGTTCGCAGGCGTCACCGTTACGCAGGATGGCTATTCGAAGGGAGCCACCGATCAAAACGGCCTCTGCTTGATCGATACGCCGGATGCTGTGGAGGAGAACTTCTCTTATCTCGCGATCGAGACGGGGGAGACCCCCTTCCTGATGGAGGCGATGGCAAAGCCCGAACGCGACGGCTTAACACTGGAGAGAAAGTATTATCTCGCGCTCTATACAGACCGTTCGCTTTATCTGCACAAGGACGAGGTGCGGTATTGGGGCGTGATCCAGCCCAGGATCGGATCGGTCACCCCCAAGGAATTCAAGGTTTCCCTCTGTGTTTGGGACTATAAGGGGGAGATGGAGTGGCCCTACAGGGAGCTGATGAGTCAAACGCTGACTCCGGGAAGAGACGGCGTGTTCAGCGGCTCTTTCTCCTATGAAGCGCTGGACAGAGGGTATTACGATCTGGTTGCCGAGGTCGAAGGAGAACGAATCTACTTGGGCGGCGTCGAAATTGCGGACTATGAAAAGCCCATCTATGTGATCGACTCCTTCAGCGAAAAAAAGGCCTATGATATTTCGGAAACGGCGGCCCTTCAGGCAAAGGCCTCCTTCTTTGACGGAACGCCTGCGGGAGGACTCCGGCTCTCTCTTGGCTACTACAACCAAGAGAACTATGTGAATCAAAAGCTGCCCGCGACCAACGCGGCGGGAGAGGTATCCGGCGAGATTCGAATCCTGGACACGACGAACGACTGGCATCCCCTTTCGGTCTATGCAGGCTTCTCGAATGCGCAGGCGGAAGACGCCGAGATCTGGTCCGGCAAGGAGCTGATCTTCCTGCCCCGCGACCGGATGCTGGAGACCGAGATCGACCGCGACGCCTTTGGGCTGACCGTGACCTTCAGCGAGATCAACGCCGCGGCGTTTGAAGGGGAAGAGGGCGCAGCCCCCTGGAATCCCGAGGAATATCGCGGAGATCCCGTTTCGGAGGAAGTGATCTGCGAGATCACCGAAGTGACCTGGCACAGCGAGATCGAGAGCACGCGCTACGACTACCTGGAAAAGAAAAACGTCTATACCTATCGGTATTACACGACCGAGCAGCCGGTGGATACCGTGACGCTGCTTCCGGAGGAGGGCAAGGCGCATCTGGATCTCTCGTCTTACCCGCTTGCCGAGCAGAGCAATTTCAAGGTGGAGATCACGGCGCCTGACCGTCAGGGCCGCACTGTTTCCTCAACGGTGAATCTCTATCCGAGGGATCAGTATCCGGCAAACAGGTTCCAGGAGAACTACTGTTTTTATGCCAAGAAGACGACCTTCCTCCCGGGAGAGACTCTGGAATTTGCCCTTTCGGAAAACTATACCGAGCCGCTTGTCAACCCCGAAGGACGGGTTTTGCTGGCGCCTGTGACCGATACGGTGCACGAGGTCAGGGTGTGTGAGGCCGACGACATTTCGATTACCATGGGCAGGGAGCATATCCCCAACGCCGTGCTGTACGGCGCCTATTTCGACGGGCGCACGGCCTATATCATCTATCCGCTTTACCTCGACTACGACACCGAGGAGAAGGAGCTGCAGGTCGACGTGGCGGCCGATCGGGACCGGTATGCGCCGGGAGACAAGGTCTCGCTTGAGATCTCGGTGACCGACCGGAGCGGAGCGCCGGTCGCGGCGCAGGTGCTGGTCAGTGTGGTGGATGAGGCGGCGCTCGCCGTTTCCGGCAATCGCTTTGACCTGCTGCAGAGACTATATCAGGCGATCTACGACTCCCAGGTCAAAAGCGTTGTCTCCCACCGTTCGCTGGAAGACTTTGCGGGAGGAGCCGGAGGAGGCGGAGACGGAGAGGGCGTTGTACGCACCGATTTCCGCGACACGCCTGCCTTCCTCACCCTTGCGACAAACAAGAGCGGAAGAGCCTCCGCTTCGATACAGCTGCCCGACAGTCTCACCCGGTGGCACATTGCGGCTTTTGCCGTGACGGAAGGAGCCAGTGCCGGACAATGGGAGGGCACGGTGCCGGCAGGTCTTCCCTTCTTCGTGAATGTGCTGAGCAGCGACCGCTACACCGCCGGAGACGAGGTGGCGGTTTCCCTGAGAGCCTTCGGAGAGGAGCTGCAGCCGAATGCGGAAACGGCCTTCACCGCCGAACTCATTCGGGAGGGCGAGACCGCGGGCACGGTTCGTTCCGGTTCCGGAAAAGCAGGGGAATACAACTCCCTTTCCTTTGGAAAGCAACCGGTTGGAAGCTACCTGCTTCGGGTGTCGGGGAAGAGCGGCGACCTTGAGGATGCTCTGGAACTGCCGCTTTCGGTGGTGGAGAGCAATACTTCTCTGCGCATCGGCAAATGGGTTTCCGAGCCGGAGCTTGCGGCGCTTCAGCCGCAGTATGAGCCCGTTTTTCTGACCATCACCGACCAGAAGAACGCGATGGCCTGGGAGATTTTAACCGACCTTGCCGGAACGGTGAGCGCCAGAGCAGACCGAAGAGTTGCCGCCCATGAGGCAGCGGAGCTTCTGAAAAAACTGGCGCCGGAGCTTGCGGAAACGCTGCCGGAGCAGGAAGAGCTGCCCGATTTCGGATACGGCGTCTCCTTGCTGCCGACGACGGAGAGCGATGCTCTTGTCACGGCACGGATTGCAGCGGCGGCGCCCGAGCTGCTGCCGCTGCGCTGCACCAATCATCTCAAGGACGTTTTGGAAAGAGAATACAGCAGCGCCGACGATGTGGCGGCCGCCTACCTTGCACTGGCTTCGCTGAAAGAGCCGGTGCTGCGGGATGTGCATGAGCTGCTGAACTGGAAGCCCCAGGCCGAAGGCGTGGAGCCATGGAATTTGCGGCAGCAGCTGGAGCTGGCCGCCGCTCTGGCCGCCATTGGAGACGGAGAGGGCGCGCGCGCGACCTATCAGGGCCTGATTCATCCCCTGCTGGAGCAGCGGGGAGAATGGCTGTATGTCGCCTGTGAGGATGAGGCGGATCAAACCGAGTGCACGGCGCTTGCCCTGCTGACGGCCTCCGTGGCCGCGCCGCAGGACGCCGAGGCCATGGTGCGCTATCTGAGAGAAAATGGAAGTCCTCTGGTCGATACTTCGCTGGAGCAGCTCTTCTATGTCAGGAAAAACCTGCCGGCGGCGGAGGAGCGAATGGTGACGGTCCGCATGGACGGCGCGGAGCAGGAGATTTCTCTCGGCCAGCGCGGAATTGCAACCCTCTCGCTGACCAGACAACAGCTCAAGACCTTTGAGGTCACAGACGACGGCACGGCGGCCAAGGCCGGAAAGGGAAAGAAAGACAAAGACGAAGCCCAGCCGGAGAGCGCCGGCGCGCTTTCATTCTACTGCTGTTACAAGGGAGATCGGGAGCAGCTTCCGGAGGAAACCCTGCTTTCGGCGAATCTGACCCGCACCGTTGAGCCGACCGAGGACGGAGATTTTTCACAGTCCGGTCTTCTGAAGGTGACGGTCCGGGCGGCGTTTGACGAGAGCGCCCCGCGCGGTTTCTATCGGATCGACGAGACGCTGCCCCCCTGCCTGCGGTTTGTGCACGCCCCGATGGGATATGACTATGACAGAGATACTGTGACCTGGGGACTGCTGGACAGAGACGGACAGCATCTGTCGTTTGGGATCTTCCATGACGACGAGCTGGAGATCGGAAGCCCCGAGACAGAGCTGGTATACTATGTCCGTGCGGTTCTGCCCGGCAGCTTTGTGTGGGAGGGCTCTGTTTTGACCGGATCGGTCGGCGGGCTCTGGACAACCGGCGACGCCGCGCCTCTGCAAATCGGGAAATAGTCCTGTCGGCGCAAATGGAGTAGAGCCATAAAACACGCAGCGTGATTCCATAGGGAATGCCTGCGGCGGGCTTCTGCAATGGAAAAAGGGTGCGAAAGGAATTCCTTTCGCACCCTTTTGTGTTGGGCAGATCATAAAAGACCGGCGCTTGGAGAAACCTCCATTTCCCTATGCGCGGGGTTTTGAGGTTTCCCGGCAGGAGCTGCGGGCCTCTCCTTTGCAGCCCGAACAACTCGCACAGCCCGCGCAGCCGCCTGCGGAGCAGCAGGAGGAGCTGTGCGCCGCCCGCATGGCAAAATGGATGCAGACGCCCAAGACAAAGAGAACGATCCAGTCGGCAAAAGACATGGGGAAACCGGCTCCTTTCAGACAAGATTTCGAAGAGAGGGACAGAAGGGAAACTTGTACGCGTCAGGGAAGCGTATGTCCCCTTTGCAGGGGAGGGCGGAAGGTGAATGAAAAAGAGAGGACTCTTATCCGAGCCCCAGCAGGCGGCCGCCCTGATAGACAAAAAGGGCGACCAGCCAGGCGACTCCCGTTTGCTGTGCCATCAGTGAAACGGCGGCTTTCCAGCCTCCCATCTCCCGTTTGACGGCGGCCATGGCGGCAACACAGGGCATATACAGAAGCGTGAAGGTCAAAAACGAAACGGCTTGAAGCGGCGTGAAAAAGCCGGCAAGCAGGGTGGGCAGTTCAGCATCGCCTGCGCCCAGCAGCACGGAGAGGGTAGAGACCACCGCCTCTTTGGCCGAAAGACCGGTCACCAGCGCCGTGGCGGCGCGCCAATCGGAAAAGCCGAGCGGGATGAAAATGGGGGCGATCAGGCGGCTGACAGAGGCCAGCATACTGCGGCTGCTGTCGTCCACAGGGTTGAAGCCAAAGTCGAAGGACTGCAGGCACCAGACCACCAGAGAAGCCACGAAGATGATGGTGAAGGCCTTGACCAGAAAGTCCTTGGCCTTTTCCCACATGTGCAGAAGTACGCTCTTGGGCGAGGGCAGGCGGTAGGCAGGGAGCTCCATGACAAAGGGGATGGGATTGCCCTTGAAGGCGGTGTTTTTGAGCAGCAGTCCATAGAGGATGCCGACCAGCATGCCGCCGAAATAGAGGCAGCACATCACAAGAGCCCGGTGCTTCGGGAAGAAGGCAAGCGTAAACACGCTGTAAATGGGCAGCTTGGCCGAGCAGGACATAAAAGGAGTCAGCCGGATGGTCATCTTGCGGTCGCGCTCGCTTGCGAGGGTGCGGGTGGCCATAATGGCGGGCACGCTGCATCCGAATCCGATAAGCAACGGGACGAAGGAGCGGCCCGACAGGCCGATCCGGCGCAGCAGACGGTCTGTGACGAAGGCCACGCGGGCCATATAGCCGCTGTCTTCCAGCAGAGAGAGAAAGAAGAAAAGCGTGACGATGGTGGGGAGAAAGGAGAGCACGCTTGCCACGCCGGCGAAGGCCCCGTCCAGCACGAGAGAACGCAGGGTAGGATTTACTCCCCATCGGACCAGAGCGCCGGAGAGCCCCAGCGCCACCAGATCGAGGGCCTCCTCCATGATGGAGTTGAGAAAGGGCCCGATCAGTCCGAAGGTGAGGAAGAAAATCGTCACCATGATGCCGAAAAAGATGGGAATGGCCCAGAACTTGGAGGTCAAAACCTTGTCGATTTCCACGGAGCGGAGCTGCTCTTTGGTGTCGCCGGGGCGCACCACGGTCTGTGCACAGAGCTTTTCAATGTAGGTGTAGCGCATATCGGCCATGGCCGCTTCACGGTCCATCCCATGGGCTGCTTCCATCTCCGAAAGCAGATGCTCGAGCAGGTGGCGTTCGCTCTCCGTCAGGTGCAGGGAATCGGCCATCAGGGGGTCGCCCTCCGCCAGCTTGGAGGCCGCGAAACGGGCCGGAATGGCGGCAAGTTCGGCCTTCTGCTCGACCAAGTGGGTGATCGAGTGAATGGCGCGGTGCACCTCGCCGGTACAGAAATCCACGCGCCGGGGCAAGGCCTTTTCACGAGCTGCCCGAATGGCGCGTGAGCAGAGCTCCTCGACGCCCTCGTTTTTGGAGGCGGAAATGGGCACCACAGGGATTCCGAGCTCGGCCTCCATGGCGGCCACATCGATATATCCGCCGTTTGCCCGAACTTCGTCCATCATGTTAAGCGCCAGAACCGTGGGGATGCGGAGTTCCACGAGCTGCAGCGTGAGATAGAGGTTTCGCTCCAGAGTTGTCGCATCGACGATATTGATCACGCCGGCCGGATTCCCGTGCAGCAAAAAATCTCTCGACACCACCTCTTCAGCAGTGTAGGGGGAGAGAGAATAGATGCCGGGCAGATCCACCACGACCACGTCCGGATGGGAGCGCACACGGCCTTCCTTTTTATCGACCGTTACGCCCGGAAAATTGCCGACATGCTGATTGCTGCCGGTCAGCTGGTTGAATAGGGTGGTCTTTCCGCAATTCGGATTGCCGATCAGAGCAAAAGTGAGTTCCTTCATAACGGCCGCACCTCGATTTTCCTTGCCTCCTCGCGGCGGATGGTCAGTGTGTAGCCGCGAAGGGTCAGTTCGATAGGGTCGCCCATGGGGGCGATCTTGCGTACCGATACGGTGACCTTCGGGGTCAGCCCCATATCGAGCAGACGCTTGCGCAGAGCGCCCTGTCCCCCGACGGTGGTGACAACAGCTGCGCTTCCAACGGCCAGCTCTTCCAGCGTCATTCCCATTCCCCCTCTCAAATAAGTTAGCTTTGACTAACCAAGAATAACATAGGTTAACTACAGAGTCAAGACAATTTTGTTGACGGAAGAAAAAAATGCCGGTATGATAAAAGAAAAGTCTCGGAAAGAGCATACCACGAAGGGAGAGCACAGAAGAAATGAGAGCATACAGCCGCGCAGACGAGGGTTTGGGATTTCTGCTGCGCTATGAAAATGTGGCGTGGTATGAGAAGGGAGCGGTGCGGATCCTGGATCGGCGCATTTATCCGATCCGTACGGAATTCGTGACCTGCTCGAGTTACAAAGAGGTTGCGCAGGCCATTGCCGACATGGTGACCCAGTCGGCCGGACCGTATACGGCCGCCTCAATGGGGATGGCGCTTGCCGCCTATGAGGGAAAAAACAGGGCAGATCTGCCCGAATTTCTGCGTCAGGCGGCCTACACCCTGTCGCATGCCCGCCCCACCACGGTGGCGCGGATGGAATCCATCACGAACGGATGCCTGAAGGCGGGGCTCGCGGCGCTGGAACGCGGCGAGCGGGCGGATGAGGCGATTTTCCAGCATGCCATCGGGCTGCTGGAGCACCGTTATACCCGCCTTTCCCACACGGCGGTGACCCTGGTGGATCAGTTCCCTAAGCAGGGCACGGTGATGACCCAGTGTTTTGCCGAGACCATTGTGGGAACGATGCTGCGTGAGGCGCAGGAGCGAGGGTATGAGATCCGGCTGATCTGTCCCGAGACAAGGCCCTATCTCCAGGGTGCGCGTCTGACGGCTTCGGTGGCTGTGGATCAGGGCGTGGATGTGACCGTGATTACCGACAATATGCCGGGCTATGTGATGAAGGAGAAAAAGGTCTCGCTCTTTACCTCGGCGGCCGACGCCATCTGTATGGACGGGCATATCGTCAACAAGATCGGGACCTTTCAGATCGCGCTGTGCGCGCATTACCACGGGATCCCGTATTTTGTCACCGGCGCGCCGGATCAAAAGCATGAGTCGGCAGAGAGCATCGTGATTGAGCAGCGCGACGGCGATCTGGTCATGGATGCGCTTGGCACGCGGACGACCAAGGAGGGCGTGAAGGGGTTCTATCCCGCCTTCGATATCACGCCGCCCACGCTGGTTTCGGGCGTGGCGACCGACAAGGGGATGTTCTCCCCCTATGATCTGCACCGCTACTATGCCGATGGAGAGAGCGCCGGTCTGTACGGCACGGCGAATGCCTGACGCTGCAAAGAGGAAAGATGCGGGCCTTTCTGACGAAAGGGAGCCCGCATCTTTTTCGGGAAGGAGAGCACCATGAAAACAGCCTTGATTACCGGAGCTTCGCGCGGGATTGGCGCGGCCATGGCTCGTGCCTTTGCAGAGGCGGGGTATGCCGTTGCCCTCAACTATCGGCAGAGTGAAGAAAAAGCGCGCCGACTTGCGGAGGAGCTGACGCGGCAGGGCGGGGTGGCCGCCTGCTATCGGGCGGATGTGGCGGATCCTCACCAGGCAGAGGAGATGGTGAGGCGCTGTGAGGAGGAGCTGGGACAGATCACGGTGCTGATCAACAACGCGGGGATCTCGGCCGACGGGCTTTTTACCGATCTCACCGACGAGGTCTGGCACAGACTGTGGGAGGTCAACGTGAGCGGGACACTCTATTGCAGCCGCGCCGTGCTGCCCGCCATGATCCGGCGGGGCTCCGGCGTGATCCTCACCCTCTCCTCCATGTGGGGGCAGGTGGGAGCCTCGTGCGAGGTGGCCTATTCGGCGACCAAGGCTGCGGTGATCGGCTTTACCAGGGCGCTGGCGCAGGAGGTGGGCCCTGCGGGGATTCGGGTGAACTGCCTTGCGCCGGGCGTGATCGATACCGATATGAATCAGGTTTATGGCAAAGAGGCGCTTGACGCCCTCGCACAGGAGACCCCGCTGCAGCGCATCGGCAGGCCGGAAGAGGTTGCACAGCTCGCGCTGTGGCTGGCATCGGAGAAGGCGGGCTTTATCACGGGACAGGTGATCGGCATCAACGGAGGCTTTTGCTGAAAAAAGCAGCCGTCCTCAAAAAGGGACGGCTGCTTTTATATTTGATTTGGATTTATCGAACAGAGCAGGCTCTGCGGTTACGCTCTTGCCTCGAGCTCCTTCAGATACACGGCCAGTTCCATCTCGAGGCCGATGATCAGGCTGTTGAGATCGAGCTTCATATAGCCGTTGTGATGGGTCGCGGGATTGGGGTTGGTCTTGGGATCGTTCATTCCGATGCTGAAATAGGCGCCGGGCTTCTTCTCCACGTAGTAAGAGAAATCTTCTCCGCCGAGATCGGGAGGCGTGGTCTTCCAGGGATATCCCATCGCTTCAGCCGCGGCTCTTGCGATCAGAGCTTCTCTTTCATGGTTGAAGTTGGAATGATACCCCAGCTCGGAGACGAAATCGGCAGTGAGACCGCTGGCTTCGCAGATGCCCTTGACCAGCTTTTCCATCTTTGCCAGAAGGTCGACGGTGAGCTCGTGGTTGAAGGTTCTCAGATTTCCGCCGAAGATAACCTCGTCGTCGATGATGTTGGGGTAATTGCCGCCCAGATTCTTGAAGTAGGCGACGGTGAGAACGGCCTGCTCCAGCGGGCTTGCCTTTTCAGCCAGAACCTGATTGACTGCCATGGCAGCCTGGCATGCGACGGGCACGGGATTCAGGGCCTTGTGGGGAGAGCTGCCGTGGCCGCCTTTTCCGTGCACCTTGACCTGGTAGGTGGAGATATCAGCCGAGAGGGGACCGACGTTGATGGTGATCTCGCCGCTGTTGGTGGCACCGCTGCTATGGAACCCGTAGACCACGT
>JAFRSP010000044.1 GCA_017427525.1 Clostridia bacterium | reverse complement strand
GTGCCGATCCCGCTGGTCATGCTCTCGCATGACGGCTGGCTCCCCAAGAACCTGGGCACCCTGCATCCCAAGTATAAGACTGCCTGGAAGTTCCTGCTCATCTACTACTTCATCACCATCGCTCCTCTCTTCCTCGGAATCAACATCTCCGCTGTGACCGATATGACCCTCCTGGGCTCATACACCCAGACTGCGATCTTCATCTTCAACATGAGAAAGATCCCGGATATGTGGCCCGAGCAGTGGGAGAAGTCCATCTTCCATATGCCGAGAGGCGTGTTCAACGTGATCATGTGGATCTGCTTCATTGGCGCCTGCTTCAACCTCTGGGGCAAGATCACCGACTCCGATCCCAAGACCATCATCTTCAACCTCGCCATGATGGCTGTCGGCGTTCTCTACTCCCTGGTCTGGTACAAGCATGCCACACCCACCATTTCCTACGAGCTCGAGAACTAACCTGGGCTTTGGAAATGGCATGATCCCTCCGGTCGGTTTCCGATGGACGGGATCCCGTGAAGGGACTATACCCTTTCAAACCAAAGGGAAGATGCGAATTTCGCATCTTCCCTTTTTTCTTTCTCTCCTTCAATCCTCAAAACAAGGCCGACTTGTCTTGGGAAAACACAGCTTTTCCTCCGTGAACTGACCGGTTTTCCCGCTTTTTCCTTTTCCTCTGCCCACATAAGCTTATGATATACCCGCCATATGCACGGATTTTCTTCCTTCCATCTATGCGGAGGGGCTCACAGTCTTTATCGCAGGGCTTGTTTTGGTATTCTCTCCCCCCGAATGACTCTTTACACAGCGTCTTATGCTTGATACAATAATATCGTTCTTACCTTTTTTGCATTCACATTGGAGGAATACCATGCTTCACACCCATAAGCTGCTCTCATCCTTGGCTACGCTGCTGGCCTTTTTGATTCTTCTGCATGTTTTGCCGCTCTATGCCTTTGCCGCAGATCACACATCAGATTTTTCCCACGCCTTGGGAGATGTGCTCTATACGATTTCTCAGCCGATCGCTCCGGACACGCTGCTGACCACGGAGTTCCTTCAAGACGCCTCTCCCCAAACCGCCGTGTTTCTCACCTATTCTCCGGGGGACAATGTGGTTCCCGTTGCCGCCTATGGCAATCGTCTCTATGGAAAATCCACCATCTCCACCGTTGCAGACTTTGTTGCAAACCGCGGAAGGCCGGTGATTGCCGCCATCAATGGAGATTTTTTCTCCACCACAACGGGTCTTCCCATGGGAATTGTCGTCACAGATGGAATCCTGCGTTCCAGCGACGCGGGACGAAATGCCGTAGGTTTTCGGGCAGACGGTTCTGCCCTGATCGGAGCGCCTGGACTTACCATGACCCTGCGCGGTACCACCACCGTTCTCCCTGTTGCACATCTCAACAAGCTGCGGACGGCAGCCGGCGGTATCTATCTGCTGACCGGAGATTTTTCCGGTGAAACCCGAAATCAGGGCGCCGGCTGCGATGTGATGCTGCGCGTCCTGGAAGGCGAACCCCGCATCGGGGGTACCATGCGGCTGCGCGTGGAAGACGTGATTGAAACCGATATTTCCATGGCCATTCCCGAAGGAGTCTGCGTTCTCACCGCTTCGGTCGACAGCACCGCCTATCCGTTGCTGACCCTGATGCAGCCGGGAGAAGAGCTCACCCTCTCGATCGAAGCGCAGGAGCCTGCCTGGAACGATGTGACACAGGCAGTCGGCGGCGGCGACCTTCTGGTAGAGGATGGACAGATCTGCGCCAACTTCGATAATGCAATCGCCGCGGCAAATCCACGCACCGCCATCGGCGTCTGCCGCAACGGCGACGTGCTGCTCTATGCGCTAGACGGGCGACGCAGTGATTACTCAGCCGGCGCAACCCTTTCGCAGCTTGCCCGGGAATTTGCCGCACGCGGCTGCATTTCGGCCATCAATCTCGATGGCGGCGGCTCGACGGCTTTGCTCGCCAAAACTCCAGATGAAAGCTATCCCTCTCTGAAAACCAAGCCCTCCGACGGAGGGCTGCGCGCAGTGGCAAATGCCATTTTGCTCTGCTCCACAAGTCAACCGACCGAAGAGGCGGAATTGCTCCACATTACCCCATATGGGGCAGTGGCCCTGGCAGGCTCGGTCATCAGCCTAAGCTCCCATACCACAGACGAAAACTATTTTCCCGCCCCCCTGCCCTCCCATGTGACGCTGTCTCTCGAAGGGGAACAGGATCGTGACGGGCTCCTGCGCGTTCCAGATCGCCAAGGCACCTATACGGTTCGTGCAAAGGCGGGCTCTCTCTCCGGAAGCGCGCCGCTCACTGTAATTGAAACTCCCGACCGGCTCTCGGTCTATGCCGGAAACAACACGATCAGCTCGCTCACGCTCAACGAAGGGGAGCAGGTTCACCTCTCGGTTCGCGCCGTGTGGTGTCGTCAGAATGTGCTGCTCTCTTCCGATGCGGTCTCCTTCTCGGTGGAGGGTGCGGCGGCAACAGTTGACTCCACAGGTCTTCTGACCGCTTCCGACGCCTCAGGCACCACCGGCACCCTGATCGTTTCGGCGGGCGACCGCAAGGTGGAAGTTCCCCTTTCCACCGGAAAATCTCCCTACACGGTAGAACCCTTTGAGCAGGGCAGCAACTGGAGCGCATCGGGTGCCGAGGCGGCACTGACCCAGACGCACAATGACGTAGCCCGCGGGATGTCGGCGCTGCGTATCGATTATAACTTCCTCCCTGAAGAATTGCCGGAAACCGATGCTCCACCCACAAATCCTTCCGAGCAGCCGATCGATCCTGAACAACCTGAGCCGGAGTCTGCAAATTCCTCCGAAATCGAAACGGAGACAGAGCCGACGGAAACTCTCCCTCCTACTGAAGCCTCGGAAAAGCCTGTGGAACAGGAGGGCGACGGTCTGCCCGAAGGCCTGGGCCTCTCCCTTGAAGAAGCTCCCCACTCCGAACGGCTGCTTTCCCTCTATCTCACTGAATCCGACTCAATCGCCGAGCCCGCAAGCTTCACGCTCGCCCCCTCTGCCGCACTGTCTCTGAAGGATTCCCCAACGCACCTCTCCTTCTTCCTCAAGGGTGACGCCGCTTCCCTGACCTTGAATTTTGGAACGCGCACCGTCGACTATTCCTTCCCGGGCAGCAGCAAGTATACCTTCTGCGTGGTTGCGATCCCGCACGGCGCGGCTTCTCTCACAGGAATCAAGGTGACGCCGCAGCAGCTGGCCGGCAGCCTCTTCCTCGATCAGATCACTGCCTGCTATACCTCTTCTCCCCGTGCGGAAGCCATTCCGCTGCTCTCGGAGCTCAAGGCCGATCCGGTCTCTGACGAGCAGCCTGCTTCTCTGCAGTTCACCCTCACGGCCACTGCGGCAGACGCCTCCGGCGGCCCTGTGGAATCGCTCACTCTGACGCAAAACGGAAGATCGATCCCCTGCTCCTACAACAAGGACACTCTGACCGTGACCGCAGCGGTCTCGCTGCGGGAAGATGAGCTGACCCGTTTCACGCTGACAGCTTGCGGCGCCTTTGGCACACTTGCCCGCACCTCGCTGACCTTGGGCAACGCCGGAGAGGCTGAAGTTCTCTTTGCCGATATGCACGGTCACTGGGCAGTAGATCCGGTTGCCTATGCGGCGGCGCAGGGCCTTTTCTCTGGTGAAATCGGCGAGGGCGGCGCTCTCTACTTCCGTCCCGACCGCAGCATGACACGTGCCGAGATCGCCGCCGTTTTGGTGCGGCTGCTCGGTGAAAACCCCGAAACCTACGCCGGCACCTCCCTTCCCTTTGAAGACAACCAGCGTCTGCCGGAGTGGGCTGTTCCCTACATCAAAACGGTCTACGCCCTGGGCCTAGTCAGCGGAAGGGCCACCTCGACCGGCGTGGTCTATGCGGCAAATGACAGTGTGACCCGTGGCGAGCTTATGACCATGCTGGCAAAAACTCTGCCAAAGGGGTATCCTGCCCCCGACCTCACCTTCGCCGACGCGGCAAAGGTACCGGAATGGGCCAGGGAATCCGTTTCGGTGCTCACCGGACTCAAGCTCCTTAGCGGCTACGAAGACAACACCGTCCGCACCAGCGGCACCGTGAAGCGCAGCGAAGCGGCAAAAATT
The DNA here is from genome assembly GCA_017427525.1 of Clostridia bacterium. Taxonomy (GTDB): domain Bacteria; phylum Bacillota; class Clostridia; order Oscillospirales; family Feifaniaceae; genus Galloscillospira. The sequence continues at coordinate 47,612 of JAFRSP010000044.1, read as the reverse complement.
TTGGCCGGGCTCTTCTGATTCTGCGGCATCTTGCCCTATCTCATCAAACTTCCAAAGGCTGTTTCTCTCAATACGCTCAAAACAACCGAAGGGTCGGAAATCCATCCGGATTTCCGACCTGCTTTTTTCTCAAAAAGGTGCAGAGCTCCAACTTTCGTTCTTTCTCTTCCGGTCTTTCTGAGTAAAAACGTTGCTTGCAACGGCAGACTTTCAATCGTATATTCTGATTATAATTCGAATAAATATTCTATCTTCGCCTTTCTGAAACGGGAAGTTCGATTCAGCCTGCATGTTTTTCTCTGGCAAAAAAGACTCCAAAACCAGCGGTGCAAAGGCCTGAAATCTCCCAATTTCGGTTGATTTCTTTCACGCGCATACGGGCACAATCGCGAGATCGGAAGTCTCTGCTTGGGGTAGATTGTTCCCCACGGCAGCCTCTTCTGCACCCCCTTTTCTCAAAAGCCTGCCCCTCTTCCACCAAGCATATCGCTTTCCATTTATGCCTTGGCAGCGTGGAACCACGCCGCCAAGGCGCGGTTGCTCTTCAACTTCCCCCAACCTGAAACAAGGGCAGGGCAGCTTTTGTGAAAAAAGCTGCCCTGCCCAAAAGCTGCGGAGGAGAACCGCAATGGTCCTCCTCCGCACAACGATCCTGATCTGATGTCTTTTTGTCCTGCTTATTTGACGAACTTGGCCAGACGATCCATCAGCTCCACGATGAGCGACTTCGGGCAGGCCAGGTTGATTCGCTCAAAGCCGGCGCCCTCAGGCCCAAAGATGTAGCCCTCGTCGAGCGCGACCTTTCCTTCCTTGCGAACCATGTTCAGCAGCTTCTCGGGATCGCTCTCGATGGCGCGGAAGTCGAGCCAGGCCAGATAGGTCCCCTCCAGGGGCGAGACGATGACCTTGCCATCCCAATGGGCGGCGCAGAAATCGACGATGTACTTGTAGTTCTCATACATGTAGTCATAGCAGGCTTCCAGCCACTCTTCGCCCTTGTTCCAAGCGGCCTTGGCGGCAACGGGTGCAAAGTAGTTCGGGCTGGTGATGCTGTAACGGTTCTGGATCGCATCGAACTTTGCACGGGCCTCTTCGTTCGGGATCAGGATGCAGGAGAGCTGAAGTCCCGCCAGATTGAAGGTCTTCGAGGGAGCGTGGCAAATCGCGCAGTTCTGCTCGAATTCCTTACCCAGGGAAGCATACACCACATGCTTATGGCCCTTTGCGATCAGGTCGGAGTGGATCTCATCGGAGATGACGAACACGCCGTGCTTGTTGCAGATCTCGCCGATCTTTCTGAGCTCTTCTTCCGTGAACACACGGCCGACCGGGTTGTGAGGATTGCTCATAACAAAGGCTTTGCACTTCGGGGAAGCGGCCTTTTTCTCGAAATCTTCGAAGTCGATGGTGTATTTTCCGCCCTCATTGATGAGCGCGCTCGAAACCACAACGCGTTTTTGCTTCACAATGGAGTCGGTGAAGGGATAGTAGACGGGGCGCTGAATCAGCACTTCGTCTCCCTCTTCGGTGATCGACAGCAGCAGCAGGTTGATTGCGGGCACCACGCCGGGGGTGTAGCGGAACCAATCCACAGAGGGCTCCCAACCGTTGCGGCGCTTCTGCCAGTTGATATACGCATCATAGAAGGATTTGTCCAGGCTGGTATAGCCCATGCAGCCGTGTTCGACCGCTTCAACCAGCGCTTCGCGAATCGGAGGGGCGACACGGAAATCCATATCGGCGACCCAGAAGGAGAGAAGGTCACGATCTCCAAACAGTCTTTCCAGGATCTCAGGCTCCCATTTTGCCTGTCCTCTTCCGGTCCTGTCGATTCTTTCGTCAAAATTAAACTTCACAACCACTTCATCCTTTCCAAAAATCATTGTTTGAACGGGTGATACTGCATGTGCGTTGCGCGGGTCTTTTTGCTGCTTCTATCCGAAACACGCCGCATTTCGGAAAGAAATCCATTCTGCATATTTATTCAGCGGCAATCATTTCGATTTCCACCATGGCGTCTCTCGGCAGCCTCGCCACCTGCACCGCAGCGCGGGCAGGAAAGGGCTCCTCAAAGAAGGAGGCGTATACCTCGTTCATTGCGGCAAAATCATCCATGTCTTTCAGGAACACCGTGGTTTTGACTACGTTTGCGAGGCTCAGCCCCGCAGCTTCCAAAATAGCTTTGCAGTTGAGAATTGAGCACTTGGTTTGCCCCTTGACATCCTCGGGGAATGCGCCGGTTTTGACATCCAGCGGAAGCTGCCCGGAGACAAATACCATGCCCCCTGCACGGATCCCCTGAGAATAGGGGCCGATTGCAGCCGGCGCGCCGGGTGTTGCTACAGCATGTTTCATGCAAATTCTCCCTTTCTTCACAGATTCGGATCTTCTTTCCGGTTTGGTTTCCCGCTCCCGAACAGCCCTTGACCTCTCTGGTGAAAACTCCTTTTGGAACACGCTATCCCGTCGAGGCCTGTGCAGGCTTCTTCCAAACAGGGTGCGGCAGAGCAGGGCATCGTCCTTGTCTCCCTTTGAAAAAAGCCGATGTGCTCCGCGGGGGAATGGGAACTTTTCTTTTTTTAGTGTATCATCTTTTGAGCCGCTTGCCAAGATAAAAAATGTATCCCGGAGAGCATTTTCCTCTTTTCTTTGCAAAGCTTTTCCCTATCCGTTTAAAATAGAAATCCTTTGCTCCACAAAGTCAGACAGGCCCGCAAAACCGTTTGAATTTCAGCCGATCCTGACGCCGACTCCCGCCTGCCGGGCACGCTGCATGATCGCGGATGCACACACGGCGTCCATCACGCCGCTTCCGGTCGACTTGTAGAGCGTGATCTGCTCCGGCGATGTGCGGCCAACCGCCTCGCCCAGCAGCACGTGACCCAGCTCGGTATCGATCTTTTTCCCCTCGAGCAGGCCCTGCGCAAGGGGCTTCAGCAGATCGCCCGACTCGTGCAGCACCCCGTCGGCCGTGTCCAGCACGATGAGGTCGCACCCCGCCACCAGCTCGGGCGGAAGCTCCTGCATCTCAGGAGTGTAGGAGCCGATCGCATTGATGTGGCAGCCCTTTTTCACGCTGGCAAAGGAGAAGACCGGCTTTCTCGAGGTCGTGACCGTGGTGACCACATCGGCTCCCTCCACAGCCTCGTCTCCGCTTGCGACCGGCAGCACACGGAGACCGTTCACTCCATCCCGCTCAGCGGCAAATGCAGCCCGCCGCTGCGGGTCAATATCAAATACCCGAATCTCTCTTAAGGTGGGAACGGCCACGCACAGGGCCTCAAACTGACAGGCAGACTGTCCGCCCAAACCGATCAGGGCCCCTACTACGGCGCCTTTTGCCGCCAGTGCCCGCATGGCCGCTCCGGCCCCCGCCGCTGTACGCAACTGGGTCAGATAGGTGCCGTCCATCAGGCAGGAGACCTCTCCCGTCTTTTCGTCCAGCATCACCATACAGGCTGGGGTCACCGGCTTGCCCGCCTTCGGATTGTCGGGATAGGTGCTGACGATCTTGATCCCCAGCGCGTCGCCTGCCAACGCGGGCATGAAGATGGCCTGTCCGTTGTGTTTCGGAACATCTACCATCGTGCGCAGCGGCACAACGGCCTGTCCGGAACTGTAGAGGCGAAAGGCGGATTCCAGCGCCCCGATGGCCTCTTCCATCGACATCACGCGCTGCATATCCTCTCGTGTCAGATAGAGCATGGCGAACCTCCTCGATTTCTCGCGGCAGCAGAGCTTACGCCGCTCCTGCGCCGCATAGGATCTGCCAAAAGTATACCATATTTTCCCCGTGAGAAAAAGCCTTTCTCCTCTAATAAAATGGAGTTTTCGCCGGAGAGCCTGCCCTGTGCGGGCCTTATATTCTTTTGTCCTGCTCCGATCGACGGCCTTGATATCAAAAAAAAGAGTGTTTTTCTTTTCTTTCGCCGTCCGGTGTGGTATAATCAACCAAACCAGTGCAGGTCGTCTCCTGCTCTGCAGAATCTCTTCCACAAAGGAGGCAAACTCAATGGATAAACTGGAACAACGCATCTGCCAACTGATTGATGAAAAAAAGGACGAAATCATTGCGTTCGGCCGCGACATCTGGAAAAATGCGGAGCTCGGCTACCGCGAATTCCGCACGGCGGGAAAATTCACCGACGTTGTCAAGAAGCTCGGCCTTGAAACCGAAGAAGGCCTCGCCGTAACCGGCGTGAAGGCCTATCTGAAGGGCAAAGATGCGGAAGGTCCCAACCTTGCCCTCATGGGAGAGATGGATGCGCTGCCCATCCCCTCTCATGTGGACGCCAACCCCGAAACCGGAGCTTCGCACTGCTGCGGTCACAACGCGCAGATCACCGCCGTGATGGGCGCCGCCCTGGCCCTGTGCGACCCCGAGGTCAAAGCGGCGCTCGGAGGCAATATCACCTTCTTTGCCGTTCCGGCCGAGGAGTTCGTGGAGCTCGAGCTCAAGAGCAAGATGCGGGATGAGGGCATCATCCGCTATGGCGGCGGAAAGTGCGAGCTCATCCGGATCGGAGCCCTCGACAACATCGACCTCGTCGTCGGCCACCACGCCGGCACCGAACACGATATTTCGCTCTCCAACGGCTCCTCCAACGGCTTTGTCAACAAGGTCATCGCCTTCAAGGGCAAGGCGGCCCACGCCGCCGGCTCGCCTCACAAGGGCGTAGATGCGCTCAACGCCGCCGCCATCGCCATGCACGCCATCGATGTGCAGCGCGAATCCTTCCGCGATCAGGACACCGTGCGTGTGCACGGCTTTGTCACCGCGGGCGGCGTTGCCATGAACGTCATCGCCGACAACGTGACGATGGAATACTCCGTGCGTGCCAAGAACATCCCCGCCTATGTCGATGCGCACCACAAGGTCGATCGTGCCTTCCGCGCCGGCGCCGTAGCCACCGGATGCGGGCTTGTGATCGAGACTCTGCCCGGCTATCTGCCCACCATCCCCTCGCACGATCCCTCCCCCGTGATCGAGGCCTGCAAGGACATCGCCGCCGACAAATACGAGTTCTTCACCCCCAACGAAACTCCGCACGGTACCGGTTCTACCGATTACGGCGACGTCTCCTATCTGAAGCCCCTGATCCAGTTCGCCACCGGCGGTTTCAGCGGTATGCTGCACAATCCCGACGTGGCCGTGACCGACGAGTATCTCGCTTATGTGGTCCCTGCCAAGATCTTTGCGCTCTCCGCCTATAAGTTCCTCAAGGACGACGCCAAACGCGCCAAGGAGCACATCGCCGGCTACGAGCCCAAAATGACCAAGGAAGAGTATGTCGACTTCATGGAGTCTATGCTCAGCACGCAGGAGTTCGAATCGAATCCCCTGCCTGTTTTGGAAGACTGATTCTCCCCTTCGTCTTTGTTTGCCGCCGACTCTCGCCCCTTTGCACCCCCCTGCATCCTTTCTCTTTTCGACGGGAGAAGCGGGCAAGCCTTTGCCATTCAGAAAGGAGCAGATATCCATGTTCAAGACGACTGCTGTTTACTTCTCTCCCACCGGAGGCACCGAACGAGGCGTGCTCGCGATCGCTCGGGCGCTGGACGAGCAGGCTGACGTTCTCAATTTCACAAAGCCCTCTCCTCCCAAGGAAATTTCCTTTGGGCCGGATGATCTGGTGGTCTTCGGCTCCCCGGTGTATTCGGGCAGACTGCCTTCGCCGGCCGCTCTCCGCTTCTCGCAGCTGCACGGAAACCAAACCCCCTGCATTGTGACCGTGACCTACGGGAACCGCCATTATGACGACGCTCTGCTCGAGCTCTCGGATCTGGTTTCTTCCCGTGGCTTTGTTCCCATCGCGGCGGCGGCGCTTGTGGCGCAGCACACCTATGGAGAGATCCAGGTGGGCCGTCCGGACGAGCAGGATCTTGCGCAGGATCGCGCCTTTGCCGAAAACGTTCTGCAAAAGCTGCAGGAAGGCAGAAGGACTCCGCCCGCCATTGAAGGGAATTATCCCTACAAGGAAAGCGGCGCCGGGAGCTTCCATCCGCGGACCGATGAGACCTGCATCCACTGCGGTCTCTGCGTTGTGGAATGTCCTGTGGGGGCCATCAGCTGGGAGGACGACGCTCGGATCGATCCGGCGCTCTGTATCTCCTGCTTCCGCTGCATCATGGTCTGTCCCACCGGAGCGAAGAATATGAACACACCGGCCTATCGCACCTTTGCCGCAGCGTTTTCTCAAAAGCTCAGTCAGCGCAGGGAGAATGAATATCTTCTCTGATCTGAGCCGCACCGCAAACCGGAGATAAGGAGGTTGTTTTCATGCCATACATTGCCATCAAAACCTTCCCCAAGGACGAGGAGACCAAGAAAAAGGTTGTGGAGCGCATCAACGAGCTCTTTCTCGAACTCTGGGGATGCCCGCAGCGCGCCATCACCATTTCTGTGGAGGAATTCGATCCAGACGAATGGGCCGAGAAGGTGCAAACGCCTGAGATCGACCCCAAGCTCGACAAGATGATGATTCTTAAGGGTGAAAAGAAATTCTGAACCCGTCCGCCTTGGCCCGTTATCGAAAAATCAAAAGAGGCAGTCCGCTTGGTTCAAGCGGGCTGCCTCCTTCTTTTTCTCCCGCCTTGTTCAAGCGGCAGACGGTTATAGCACATATTCAAAGAGCAGAAAATCGGCAGGCCCCGTATCCTCATAGAAGAGATTCAGCGTGGCGCGGTGATCAAATCCTGCGCGGCGATACATCTTCTGCGGAGGCAGGCTGGTGCCCAATACGTCGAGACGGACTGCCTTCTGCCCAAGCTCCTTTGCGCGCTTTAACACATTTTGAATCAGGAATCCGCCGATCCCCTTTCTCTGCTCCTTCGGGGTGACGCAGAGCGTGTGCAGCACCGTTACCTGCTCGGGCTCGGCTTCAATCGCCCAATCCACGCGGTCATATGCATCGTCGTGCTTATGGTTCAGAATCACGGCTCCCACGAGAGTTCCGTCCCGCTCCACCACGTAGAGCTCTCCCCGTTCAATGGCTCCGCCAAGCCCCTCCTCGGTCGGATTCACTCCAAGCTGCCACTTCGGCATATAGGGAAGCCCGACCATATCCTCGATGGCCTTTCGGTAGAATGCAATGACCTTTTCCGTTTCCTGCGGTGCAGCAAGACGAAATTCCATAGCCGATCCCTTCCTTTTTGAACAGTTTTTTTCTTTGTTTTATTCCATCCCCATGATGATAATGCCAACGGCGGCAATGGCAATGACAAGGTATTGCTTGAAGGTCAGCTTTTCCTTGAGCAGCACGCGGGCCCAGAGCAGAGAGACGATGCAGTAGGAGGAGATCAAGGGCGCCGCCACAATGGCGTTGTCGCCAAGAGCGAAGATATAGGCAAACTGCCCTGCCGCCTCACAAACGCCGGCCAACAGCTTTGGGCGCTCCTGCCTGAGGCGGATCTTCTGCTTTTTGATAATCACCACATAGATGAAGGCAAAAATCGCCATGGCCAAAAAGGTGAGCTCATAGGCGATATTCGCCACTTCTTCGGCGATCACGGTGTCGAGCAGCAGCGCATCCACAAAGGTGCCCAGTCCGTCGATCGCACAATAGAGCAGCGGAAAAGCAACGGCGATAAAGCTCTTGGTGTAGCGGGGATCGGGCGTGACGCCCTGCGCCGCGCGCATCGCATCTTCCTTCTGCTTTTCAATGACCGAGAGCGCAAACACGCCGAAGGTGATGAGGCACACCGCAAAGAATTGCAGACTCGTCATCCGCTCGTGCAGGAAGAAGAAGCAGAGCAAAGCGGCGACCGCTCCCGAGGAATTGCAGATGGGCGTGGAGACCGAGAGCATGATGTAGCGAAGGCCGACATAGCCCAGGATCATGGAGAGAATGTAAAGTCCCGAGGCGGGAAGGTAGGTCACCATGTCCTGCAGGGAAAAGGGCTGCCCGCCGATCAGCAACACGATGGCATGAAGTCCCATGATGCCGCCCACCGCCATCACCATTTTCCAATGGCTGTAGATATCTTCCGAGGGAGAGCCCATCTTGGAAAAAAGATCCGATCCGCTCCAAAACAGAATGGCAATCAGGGAATACCAAAACCACATCGCGTTTTCCTCCGAATCTGAATGTTACTTTTTTGTCATGCCGCCTCGCGGCAGGGTGTGATTCAAACCAAGGCCTGTCCCCTCTTTGTATCTTCAAAACCCACAGCCCGCGAAAAGCCCTGCGCAAAATGAGAGCTTGCAGTGAGGGCCCGCTCCGGCAGAGAAACTCTGCTCATCCATTTTGACAGACCCGCCGTGCAAGGGAAAACGCTCGGAAGCATCTGCAGCTTCCGAGCGTAAACGATTGTCTTTTACGAAGCCCTCTTTGCTTCGGGGAACAAGCCCAGGCCTTTCAAAAGAAGGTAAGGATTACTGCTCCCACTCTTCAAGCAGCTTGCGAAGCTGCTCTGCCATGGAACGCAGGTTTTTGTTGGCCCCGCCGCGGTTGGCACGAATCGCCGACATGAGCTTGTTTCCCACGTCGAGCAGCTCGGGGAAAGCTTCCGAAGTATACTGTCCGTCTTCCGGCTCTGCCTTCTTCTTGACCGGCGGAAGCGTTCCCTCCACCAGCACACGGTTCTCCAGCAGATCGTATTCTTCGCGATAGTTGGCCGAATGCGCGGCAAATCCCTTCTCCCTAAGCTCGGCCGCAAAGGATTCGGTGACTTCGTTCTCACCGTGCACCACGAAGACCTGCGCAGGCTTTGGATCAAAGTGCTCCGCCCAGTCGATCAGCGCATCATGTCCGGCGTGGGAGGAAAGCCCGGGCAAATTGACCACCTTGGCCTTCACCGCGATCTCTTCGCCAAACATTCTCACCTTCTCGGCGCCGTTCAGCAGATGACGGCCGAAGCTGCCCTCGGCCTGGAATCCGACAAAGACGATGCAGGATTCCGGCCGCCACAGATTGTGCTTGAGGTGGTGGCGGATTCGTCCGGCATCGCACATACCGCTGGCCGAGATGATCACCTTGGGACGGGGATCCAGGTTGAGGGTCTTGGATTCCTCCACCGTTTCGGTGAGCACCAGATTCTCAAAGGTGAGGATGGAAACGCCATCCCGCACCAGCTCCTTGGCCTCCTCGTCGATATAGCCGGTGAGGTCGCCCGAGAAGATGGTGGTAGCCTGATGGGCCAGCGGACTGTCGACACAGACCTGGAAGTCGGGCAGGCTCTTGACCAGTCCCTCTTCCTTGATCTCGCGGATATAGTAGAGCAGCTCCTGGGTACGCCCAACGGCAAAGGCGGGAATGACCACGTTTCCGCCCTTGGCAAAGGTCTCATCGAGGATTTCAGCAAGCGCTTCTGTATAGGCCGCTTCTCCCTCGTGGTTGCGGTTTCCATAGGTCGACTCCATCACCACATAGTCTGCTTCCGTGACAAACTGGGGATCCCGGATGATGGGGTGATTGATATTGCCAAGGTCGCCGGAGAAGACCAGCTTTTTGGTTTCGCCGTTTTCGGTCACCCAGAATTCGATGATGCAGGAACCCAGAAGATGTCCTGCGTCGACAAAGCGGAAATCGATCCCATCACACAGGGTCTGGCGGCTCTCGTAGTCAAAGGTGTTGAGCTGTTCCAGCGCAAGATCCGCATCGGCAACTGTGTAGAGCGGCTCGACTTCCGCCGCTCCGGCGCGCTTGCCCTTTCGGTTCTGATACTCCGCTTCGGATTCCTGGATGTGAGCCGAGTCGCGTAGCATGATCTCAAGCAGCTGGCCGGTCAGCCTCGAGGTGTAAAAGCCCCCCTGATATCCGCGCTTCATCAGCAGCGGCAGACGGCCGGAGTGGTCGATGTGGGCATGGGTCACAAAAACATAGTCCACTTCGCCCGGATGAAATCCGAGCTCGGTATTGTCCACCTCGTCGCGTCCCTGCTGCAGACCGCAGTCGACCAAAATCCGTTTACCGCAGGCCTCGATACAGTGGCAGCTCCCGGTCACAGCCTTCGCTGCTCCGTAAAAGGTCAATTTCATCCTTGCTCTTCCTTTCTGCGTTTCTTTCTTATGGAAGGTTTTCCAATCCCCTGTATGAGGAGTCCCGCCGCGCCGCTTGGATGTGCTGCCCAATATGCTTCAGCGGCTTTGCGCGCATCGGCTCCTCCTTCCAGGAGCAAATAAAACTCTGATTCCTCAGGTCAGGCTCTCAAGCATCCGCCTGACAAAGAGATACAGCTTCTCATAGGAGGGGAGGTTGAGCGCCTCGTCGGGACTGTGCACCCCTTCCGTTAGGCAGCCGATCGAGAGAATGTCCATATCCGGCCATTTCTCACAGAAGAGGCCGCACTCCAGCCCGCCGTGGGTGGCCTGAAAGACCAGCTCCACCCCTACCGTGCTGCGGTAGAGCGGCGCCGCCAAACGACGCAGGGGGGAATCCTCGCGGTAATACCAGCTGGGATAGGCCTCGCTGAGTCTCCACGGCAACTCAAGCGCCTTTGCCGCGCTCAGCATCTTGTTTTGCACCTCGTCCTGCATGGTCTGCGAGGTCGAGCGGATGGAACTGCGCACCGTGGTGCAGTCCTCCAGCGTCTCTACCACGCCGAGGTTGGCGCTGGTGGTGGGCAGGGCAAACTGATGGTTCCAGTGCTGCACCCCATCGGGCAGCAGCTGCATCAGCAAGACCAGCTTGCGGCTGGCCGCCTCGTCCATCATAAAGGCGGGCTCGGCCCGCTCTATGGTCAGGATCATATCGGGATCGGTCTTCGCATATTCCTGCTTCAGCTGCAAAAAGAGCGTCTGCATCACCCCTGCAGCCGCTTCGGCGTTTTCGGTGCAGAAGAGGGCAAAGGCCTCGCGGGGAATGGCGTTGTCTTTTCTTCCGCCTGAGAGCGAAGCCATGCGCAGCGGCGCTGCCTGCTCCGCCGCCGCCAGGAGGCGGCCCATCAGACGGTTGGAATTGGCCCGCTGTTCGGGGATCTTCCCGCCGGAATGCCCGCCGGTCAGCCCTGTCAGGCGCACCGAAAGGCCCTCTCCCTCGGCGGGGCAGCGGGTAAAAGGCACCGTGATCGTGACCGAAATACCCCCTGCCGAACTGACGGTCGACAGCCCTTCGCTGCCTCCGTCGAGATTGATCAGGCGGCGCGCCGAGACCCAGTCGGCCGAAAGGTAGCGCGCGCCATCCATTCCCAGCTCTTCTTGGGAGGTAAAAACACACTCGAGCGGCGGATGCGGCAGTTTGTCGTCGTCCAGCACCGCCAGCATAATACCGATCGCAAGCCCATCGTCGGCACCCAGCGTAGTTCCGTGGGCGCGCACCCACTCCCCATCGAGATAATAGGGGATCGGATCGGTGTGAAAATCGTGCGCAACACCCTCGTTCTTTTCGCAGACCATATCCGTGTGTCCTTGAAGGGCGATGGGCGCGACATTGGCATTGCGCCCCTGCCCTCTCTTCTTGATCACAACGTTTTGCCATTTGTCTCTGCGATATGAGAGCCCGCGCTCTTCCGCAAATTGGCACAGATAGTCGGCGAGCGCGCCTTCGTCTGCCGATCCGTGCGGAAGCCGTGCGATATCTTCAAAAAAGCGGAGCGCTGCGGCAGGCTCAAGACCTGTCAGCAAATAGGGTCGTTCTACCTTGCCCATGCCGTTCTCTCCTTTATGCTTTTTCCTGCGCGGCGTCCGGCGCAAACGGGCAATTCCCATACGGTGCCTGTCGCCGCTTCTCTCAGAGATTTCCACTTCTTTAGTATAACACTTTTCCGTATTCTGTGCAAGTTTTGTCCCGCCGCGGCAGGCCCTGTTTTTTCCGGTCTATCGCGTCAGCCTTGGGCCGGGCTGTAGCGCAGCAGGCGATCCTCTCTCACCCGCTTCGCCTCGCCCACGTGGTAGAGGTATTCCAGATGGGCCAGCGCCTCTCCGGCCGCGAACCATTGCTGGGTCAGCGGGAATTCCAAAAAGACCCCGCCGCCGAAATCCCAATGCATACCGGCCGCCACCTCAAACGCGGTGGAGCGGCCCTCCCGTAGCAGGGCGCGGACCTCATTCAAACGGCGCTCGTGGTGCGCCAGAAGCTGGTCGATGCGTTCCGTGTGGCTTGACACATGGAAGCGATGGGCGCCGAACATGTGCTCCACCCGCATCCCGCGAACCTTTTTCAGGTTTTTCAGATAGACGGCCAGCGCATCGAAGTCGTCGTTCCAATAGGTGATGTTGGGCGTGATCTTTCCGAGAATGTGGTCGCCCACAAACAGGATGTGCTTCTCCCGCTCATAGAGGCCGATCTGCCCCGGAGAGTGGCCTGAGAGATCGACGACCTCGAAACGGAAGCCCCCCAGATCGATGACGTCGCCCTCCTCGACGAAGGTGAATTCGATCGGCTGCGGACAGCGGTTGGCCGCCGCCGGATGGGCGTTGGCCAGCTCGGTCGCCGTTTGCACAAATCCCATTCTGGGACCGGCTGCCGCCATTCCCTCGTTGCGGTAGCCGGGACGATAGGGCGCATTGACCATGTCGCCGTCGATCCGGCTGGCATAGCAGCAGTTTTCCGGCGTTTTGATCGCATAGAGCAGTCCGGAGTGGTCGGAATGGCAGTGCGTGAGAAAACTGTCGGTCTTCTCGAGCGGACAGTCGAGCTCCTTCAGCGCCTCAAGCAGAATGCCCTTCGCCTCCTCTTGGTTAAAGGCGGTGTCGACCACAAGATTGCGCGTCTCTCCCTTGATGATACAGCAGTTGAGCTCCTTGAGCGGATTTCCGCGAAGCGGGAGTCCCACCTGATAGATTTTGTCACAGAGCTTTTTGATCTCCATTCCTCTTCCCTCTTTCCGTCAAGTTTTCTTTGACGCTGTCAGTATACCATGCGGCGGCGCCTTTCAGCAAGACGAAGCAAAAGAGGAATGCCGAAAAATCCGCAGCCGCCCCCGCAAAGGGGAAAAACGCACAAAAACGCGCTGCGGCAAATGCTACCGCAGCGCAACATCGGGGCAGATCTGAAAAATGCATCGCTTTGCCGCCAGGGCTGACAGGCCGGCCTTCCCCTTCGGGAACCTGCGCGCCTTTTCTTCCGACCAAACGAAAAAGGGGCCTCGTCTGACTGGCGGGTCTCGCCCTGCGCTCAGGTTTATCCTTCCGGCGTAATATAGTCGGAGAAGGCGTATCCTTCCCTGCCCTGATAGCTGACGACATACCACTCTCCTACGCTTCCATAAATCGGCAGGCGCGTGCCGCGCGGAATGCGGGCGATGATCTCGGCCTCGATATCAGGACGGTTGCGCAGCATCAGCGGCGTCTCCTCGGTGGTGACCGTTCCATAGCGCACGCCCTGCGGTTCCACAAAGGGAATGCCGAAGTAGACCGTGAGCCCCTGCACCAGATTCCTCGCAATGGCCACGATATTGTTCCTGATCCACGCCTCATCCTCCGGGTTGTCGTGATATCCCAACTCGATGAGTACGGCCGGCGCCCGGGTGCGCGAGAGCTCGGCGAGCTCGGTGGTGCCCACCGTTTTGACCAGAGAGGGGTCGGGATAGATCGTTTTCAGATTCCTTGCCAGAATCTCCGCCGCATTCCGTCCACGGGCGCTGTTTGCGTAGTAATAGGCGTCGATCCCCTGCAGCCGACCGGCCAGATTCTCAGGCGCGGCGTTGGAGTGCAGCGCAAGATGCAGCGCATAGTTCCCTGCATTGGACTGTGCAATGGCCTGCCCCAGCGGCGCGTTGCGGTCGTTGCGGGTAAAGGAGATCCCGCTGGCAATCAAATAGGGTTCCATGGCGTCGGCAATCAGGTTCATCCAGTATTCTTCATTGCCGACGGTTAAGTAGGGGTTCCATTCCTGGGTGGAAGGACTTAAAAAAATACTCGGCAAGTGGGGGTTCCTCCTTTTGGTTTTGGTATGGTTTCTTTTTCTTTTTATGCAAAGACCGGAGCCCGTGTGCAGGTCCGCGGTTCTTTCTGCAAAATCCGCCGCCGCGCAAGGCAAAGCCCGTGCGCGGCGGAAACGGCGATGCTGTGTCTTCCCGATTTTTCCTGCGGTCTGAACGTCTCAGGGCTCTATGGCCATTCCCCAGGGAAGGTCTGCGATCCTTTCGGACAGTTCCCGATCCGCATCCTCCGGGGAACGATAGTCTTCGTCCCGTTCGGGCTCTCTGCCGGGCAGATTCTCTCCCTCAAAGCTGAAGACCTTTCCTCTGCGGTATGACGCTTCCCAAATCTGTTTTTCGATCAAAGCGGCATTTCCGCTGTTTTGAAAGGCCGTATGCCCCAAATCGGTGAATTCTTCCCAGCCGATATCCGGCATGTCTTCCCGCGCGGCTGGCAATTCAAGGCCGTGCTGCCTGGATTCGCTTACGCCGCCGAACTCCTGCTGTTCCCCGCAGCCTGCAAGCGACAAAACAAGCGGCAAAAGCAGAAAAGCCGTGAACCATTTTTCTCTTTGCATGTCCATTTTTCCCTCCTTGCTCTGATATTGCCCCCCTGTTGGGATTCGCTTCCCAGTAGCTATCCTTCCCCACGAGAAATCCTCTCATTCGCATAGACCGCCCCATACAGGGCATGTTATACAGGCGGTTTTTTCTTTCTCAAGCCGTTACCATAAAAGAAGCGTTAAAGAAAACGGTTCTTTGCCTTAGGATTCCCTGCTTCGGAGGTTTTTTGCATGTTGATTTCACCGCGTTTTGATTTGCGCGTCGTTTTTGCCGCCGCCCAAATCTCTCCAGCGTTCTTGCCCGCGCCGACGCCATCAAAAGGCCTGCTGCCGGTTTTTGCCTTTTCCGCCGACAAAAGCGACTCCGGCGCTGCCTCTGCTTTTTCAAGACCCGACGCATCTGCCGTGCAGGAGCCCTCGCTCCGCACCCTCACGCCTTACAACCGGCTGTATCTTCGCCTGTATCCCCGTTTTTCAAAATATCGGAGTTTTCACACCCTCTACCGCCTGATCGGGCGCTTTTTCAACGACAGGATCTATGAGTCCGGCGCGTCGCTCGCCTATTTTTTCCTCTTCTCCCTGCTCGCCTTGCTCATCCTTATGAGCTCTCTTGTGCCGATGCTCCCTGTCCTTCCGGCTTTCAGCGCTGAAAATGCCTCTCTGATCCCTGCCGAGATCGAACAGCTGCTGACCGGCTATTACGCTTATCTGAAAAACAACAGTTCCCTTTCCATGCTGCTGACAGGTCTCTTTCTGACCTTTCTCTTTGTCTCACGCACTGCCCGCTCTCTGGAGGTGTCTGTCAACCGCGCCATGCGTCTTCCTCCCCGAAAGGTTGCAAGACGGAGCATCTTCTCTTTTCTCATGACGGGAGCTATGCTGCTCTCTATCCTTCTCTCCCTGGTTTTCTCCGTGGTCGGCGACCGGTTGATTCTGGTTTTGTGCAGCCTCTTTCCTTCGCTCTCGTCACTTGCACTATTTTGGCGCCTGATGCGCCGCCTCATCCCCGCTGCGCTGCTCTTCGTCTTTCTTTTGCTGCTCTATACCGGAGCCCCAAACCGCAAAATGACCCTTCGTGAGGCCCTGCCAGGCAGCATCGTGATCTTTGTGCTGTGGATCCTCTTCTCCTGGCTCTTCTCTCTCTATGTGACGTATGCGGCACGGTACTCCCTGCTCTATGGCTCGCTGTGCGGCGTGATCGTTTTGCTGCTCTGGCTGTATTTCTTCGGTGTGCTGCTCATGGTGGGGGCCGAACTCAACGGCATCCTCATGACCAACGGCTCTTGGCGGGAACGGCAGCGTTTGCGCATCAAGCAGACGGACCCTCCGGCCCAGTCCGCCGAACAGGCGGACAATCCCGCCTGATCAGGGGAATTTCCTCCCTGCAAGACCGAGAAAAATCATCGTGTTCTCAAATTAACGGTTGCTTTTACAGGAAAAACCGTTACAATAAGATAAAATGGGGTTTTGTTGGGAGTTTGAAGTTCTCGGCCGTCTGTCTGTGCCGCACTCCCTTGCCCCAGCGGGAAACGGCGCCTGTCTTTCTGCGCCGCCATTCTCCGCTTTTGCTCTGATTTGACAATTCCGGTTTTCGGAGGTTCTCTATGACGGCTTCGTCTTACTACAGTCTATTTGCCGCGTTTGCCATGGCAGCGGTTCTTGCGTTTTTGCTGACGCCCCCCGTTAAAGATCTGGCCGGACGCATCGGTGCGATCGACGTTCCGAAGGATATGCGAAGGATGCACAAGCACCCTATCCCCCGGCTTGGGGGGCTCGCTATTTTCCTTTCCTTTCTCTTTACCACTCTGCTTTTCTGCCCCATGACCGCCGCGCTGCGCGGCACCCTGCTTGGCGCCGTGGTCATCGTGGTGATGGGCGTGGTGGACGACGTGGTCGCCCTGCCCGCAAAGCCGAAATTCGTGGTGCAGATCCTCGCGGCGCTCATCCCCATCTCCTGCGGCGTTCGGGTCGACGTTGTCACCAATTTCAACATCTTCTCCTCCCGGCCATACATGAGTCTCGGTATTTTTTCGATTCCGCTCACCCTCCTTTGGATCGTCGGTATGACCAACGCCGTGAATTTCATCGACGGGCTGGACGGGCTTGCGGTGGGCGTGTCTTCCATCGGCACCTTTTCGATCCTGGTCATTGCCGTTCTGGTCAGCGAAGGCGATATCGCCCTGCTGGCCTCCATCCTGTGCGGTGCCTGCCTTGGATTCTTCCCCTATAACCGCAATCCTGCCAAGATCTTCATGGGCGATACCGGAGCTACCTTCCTCGGTTATATCTTGGCGACCCTCTCCGTGCAGGGGCTCTTCAAGATGTATGCCGTCATCAGTTTTTTCATCCCCTTTTTGATCTTCGGTCTTCCGATTTTCGACACGGCTTTTGCCATTTTCCGCCGCGTGCTCTCGGGCCATTCCCCCATGGAGGCTGACCGCGGCCATCTGCACCACCGTTTGATCGATATGGGCTTCTCACAGCAGCAGGCTGTGGCCATCCTGTATGTGGTGTCGGCGCTGCTTGGGCTCTCGGCCGTGCTGCTCACAACCACCACGCTTTCCAAAGCGCTGCTGGGGATCGGGTGCGCCCTGATCCTGGCAGCCTCTGCCTTCAAGATTCTGAATCACCACCGTGCCGCTTTGCCGCATCCCAATCAAAGCGGCAGCGAATCAAAGGAGAAGCGCTTATGAACAAGCTGATTGCCGGCCAGACTCCCCTGCGGGTGCTGGCCGTTTTCGGTACGCGTCCGGAGGCGATCAAAATGGCCCCGCTTGTGAAGGAGCTTCGCCGCAGAGAGCAGATCTCCTGCGCCGTCTGCGTTACGGCCCAGCACCGCGAGCTTCTCGATCTTGTCAACCGCCACTTTGGCCTCACGCCGGATTTTGACCTCAACGTCATGCAGCAGAGCCAGAGCCTGTGCGGTATCGCCTCCAGGATCATCTCGGGCCTCGCCGAAGTTTTGGCGAACTACCCCGCCGATCTCGTGCTGGTGCACGGCGACACCACCACCACGGCTGCGGCGGCGCTCACCGCTTTCTATTCCAAAAAGGCGATCGGCCACGTGGAGGCCGGACTTCGTACTTACAACAAGGCCTCTCCCTTCCCCGAGGAGGGAAACCGTCTCGTGACGGGGCAGCTCGCCTCTCTGCACTTCGCTCCCACAGCATCCAATGCCGCCGCGCTGGCACAGGAACATATTCTCGACAACGTCTTTGTCACCGGAAACACCGTGATCGATGCGCTGGCGTATACAGTGCGGTCCGACCATCGTTTTTCCCAAAGCGCGCTGGAACGGATCCTCTCCGACTATTCCCGCACCGTGGTGGTCACGGTCCATCGGCGGGAGAACCTGGGACAGCCTCTGCAAAACATCTGTGCGGCTCTGCGCGATCTGGCGCTTGCCCATCCGGATACCGCCTTTGTCTATCCGGTCCACCCCAATCCCGCCGTTTCCGAACCGGTTCATGCGGTCCTTTCCGGGCTGCCCAATTTCCTGCTCCTGCCCCCGCTCGACACAGCAGACATGCATAACCTGCTCGCACGCTGCCATTTTGTCATGACCGATTCCGGCGGCCTTCAGGAAGAGGCGCCGGCGCTGGGCAAGCCGGTGCTGGTGCTCCGCCGTGAGACCGAACGACCGGAAGCCGTCCGCGCCGGCACCGCCCGCCTCTGCGGGGTGGAATACGGCGAGATCGCGGCAGCTGCGCGTGAACTGCTAGAGAACGAAGTCTCTTACACCACCATGGCGCATGCCGTGAACCCCTATGGGGACGGCGCGGCCTGCCGGCGCATTGCCGACGCCATTGAGTATGTCTATGGGCTGCGGGACGCTCCACCCGCTCCTTTTGGGGAGGTTTCCCCGTGAAGCGCGCCGGCCGTTTTTCTCTGATCACGGTTGCCGTGATGGCCGCCGCGGCGCTGCTGTTCTGGAGCGCGCATGTTTTGTGGAACAGCTCTGCCAACTCTCCCATTGTGGACATGCCGGAGGAGGAATTTGCAAACAACCGCTCTCTCACCATGCCGGAGGAACCCATCTCTCTGGATACGCCGCTGACGGCGGAAGGATATCTTGCGCTGTTGTCTGAACTTTCAGAGCCCGAGAGCCTTTTATGGGACGGCTCCATCACCGTGTTTGAAGGGGATTCCTCCCGCAGCTTCACGGCGGTCTACCGGAAAGAGGGGGAAAACGCTCTCTCGGAGCTGCTCGAATACGGCATCGTACGGAGGGGCCTAAAGCGTGAAAACGGCCGCCTCACCCTGACCGTCAACGGCTCGTCGGTTTCGGTACCCAAAAGCGACGCGACTACGCCGCTTGCCGCCATCGGCATGATGGATCTGACCACACTTCTGAAGCTCCCTCCCGAATCGCTCACCTGCCGCTATGAGGTGCTCGACGGAGAGCAGACCGTCTATGTCAGCTATCAGGACAGTGAACTTCCGCTAGAAGAGCGCTGCTGGATCAGCCTCTACTACGCCGTTCCTCTGCGGGTTGAAACCTGGCAGGAGGACGCTCTCACCTACCTGGTACAGACCACCTCGCTGCAGGAACTTCCCCCCTCCCATGAGGAGGGGCCCTTCTCCTGAAACTCTCCTGGAACAAGGGACGCCTGGTTTGAAACAGGCGTCCTTTGATTGTTTTCACAGCAAAAAACGCCTGTTTGAAGGCGCAGGCGCTCTTTCAAACGGGCGTTTTTGTTTTCGGATCTTTTTTCTCTGCATATGTATGAAGGCTTTGAGCGGGCTTCCCCGCACCCCTTACTGTAAAACCATGTCGCTCAGCCGCTTGCCTGTAAAATAGGCTTTCACCATGCCGTCAAACTCCTCCCACATGGGAAGGGTTTTGCAGTCTGCCGCTCTTGGACAGGGGACCGCCCCATCCGTCAGACAGGCGACCGTTGCCAGGGAGCATTCCATGCACTCTAAGATTTCCCAAACCGTGTATTCCTCCGGTTTGCGGCAAAGCCGGTATCCCCCGCCTTTTCCGCTTGCTCCGATCAGCAGATTTCCCTTCACCAGATCCCGCACAATAATCTCCAGGTATTTCTTCGAGATCTCCTGCCGGTCGGCAACCTCTTTCAGAGGAACATATCCCTCGTCTGCGTGCTCGGCCAGATCGATCATCACCCGCAGAGCATACCTTCCTTTTGTGGAAATCACAGTACATCCCCTCCGCCTGTCGTCTTTTGGCCTATTATACTCCAGGGTAAATAGGTTGCGCAAGTTTTTCACATAAGTTTTTTTGAAGAATATATTGACAGAGTAAACCAATAGGTGTAACATGATATCACTTTGTTTGATCAAATCATTCGAAAGAAGGCCTTGGAAATGATCGGTTTCCTCCCCTTCAAAACGGAATATCCCTGCATGTGTTGTCGGATGCTGAACTCCCGGGTTTGTATTGTGGCCGGGGCGCTCAAGCATTCGTGTTTGTGCTGTGCTGAATTGCCGAATTAGGTTTTTCTGCGTTCCGACTGTTATCTGCCCGAGAGCTTCATCTTGCTCTCGGGCTTTTTTTGCGGTTAATTTCCCGAAAACTCTCTGTGGAGAACCGCAAAGGACCGCTTTTTCGACTCCCGCGGCTCGGGGCGGGACGACTGACCCGTACGTTTGAACCCCAACCCACGACAATCTCGCAGAAAGGAGCCGCTCTCTTGAACTGGACCGTGATTCGTCAGTATCTTCCCCTCTATCGCAAAGCTGCCGGGCTGACCGTCCGTATCGGTCTGCTGGGCATCGCAGCTGCGATTCTGATTGGGCTGTTTTGCACTGCGGTGCAGCGCAGCCGAATCCCTGTGTTTCGGCAGCTTGTTTCTGCCTACATTGAGCTCAGTCGAAACACTCCTCTGCTGGTGCAGCTCTTCTTCCTCTATTATGGCCTTCCAAAAATCGGGGTGCCCACCAACGCCGTCGCCTGCGGAATCGCCGGTCTGGCCTTCCTCGGAGGAAGCTATATGGCGGAGGCCTTCCGAAGCGGGGTGGAGGCCATCGATATCATCCAGGAGGAGAGCGCCTACAGTCTCGGCCTGAGCAGGGGGCAGACGCTGCGGTATGTGATCTTCCCTCAGGCCTTTTCGGTCAGCGTGCCCGCCTTTGTGGCCAATGTGATTTTTCTCCTGAAGGAAACCAGCGTGTTTTCCGCCATCAGCTTGATGGATTTGATGTTCACGGCCAAGGATCTGATCGGACTGTATTACAAAACCACAGAGAGTCTGTTTCTGCTCGTGGTCTTCTATTTGCTGATCCTGCTTCCCATTTCGCTGCTCGGAACCCTTTTGGAGAGGAGGACCCGCCATGCCGGATTTGGGACTTAGCGTGCTCCTCAAGGGAAAAAATTTCGCTCGTATTCTGGGGGGGTTGGGCGTTGCGCTCAAAATCAGCCTGGTCTCGGTCGCGATCAGTCTGCTCCTCGGCACCCTGCTCGGCATTCTCATGACCTGGAAGAATCCCCTCAGCCGGGCGATCCTTCGGTTATACCTGGAGTTTATCCGTATCATGCCCCAGATGGTGCTGCTCTTCCTTGTGTATTTCGGAACCACACGGGCCTTTGGCTGGAATCTTTCCGGCGAGCTCTCTTCTGTGATCGTCTTCTCCCTGTGGGGCACGGCGGAGATGAGCGATCTGGTGCGCGGCGCCTTGACCAGCATTCCGGCGCATCAATATGAAAGCGCGGCCGCCCTCGGCCTCTCGAAGAGGCAATCTTATTTCTTTGTCGTGCTGCCTCAGGCTGTGCGCAGGCTGATTCCCCTCTCGATCAATCTCATCACCCGCATGATCAAGACCACCAGTTTGGTGCTCATGATCGGGGTGGTGGAGGTGCTCAAGGTCGCGCAGCAAATCATCGAGGCAAATCGCATGAGCAGTCCTAATGCGGCTTTTGGTATCTACCTGACCGTGTTGCTCCTGTATTTCTTTGCCTGCTGGCCGATCAGCCTGCTTGCAAAATATCTTGAAAGACGATGGAGGTGAGCCGGTGTCGAACCCCATTTTAACCCTTTCGCATCTCACAAAACGGTTCGACGAGCTTCTCGTTTTAGATGATCTGAGCCTGACCGTGCATGAAGGAGAGGTCGTGGTGATCGTCGGCCCCAGCGGATGCGGGAAAAGTACGCTGCTGCGATGTATGAACGCCCTGGAGGAGATCCAGGGCGGTGAAATCCGGCTGCATGGCGAACTTGTTTCAAAGAGCAGCAAAAATCTGACCGAGCTGCGTCAAAAAATCGGAATGGTCTTTCAGAGCTATGATCTGTTTCCCCATCTGACCGTGCTGGAGAATATCGTCCTCGCCCCGATGAAGGTGCAGAAGCGTTCCAGAGAGGATGCTTCCAAAGAGGCGATGGCCCTTCTCGCCCGCGTGGGTCTGGAGGAAAAAGCGGCAAGCTACCCCCGGCAGCTCTCCGGCGGACAAAAGCAGCGTGTCGCCATCGTGCGGGCGCTGTGCATGCATCCGGAGATCCTGCTGTTCGACGAGGTGACCGCAGCGCTCGACCCCGAGATGGTGCGGGAGGTCCTGGACGTGATCTTACGTCTTGCCGATCAGGGAAAGACCATGCTGATCGTCACCCATGAGATGCAATTCGCACGGGCCGTGGCCGACCGGATCATCCTGCTCGAAGCGGGAAGGATCCAAGAGGAGGGCACGCCCGAAGAATTCTTTGATTCTCCCAAAACAGAACGGGCGAAAAAATTTCTGCAAACCTTTACCTTTGAACGAAAACGTCTCGAACAGCCACAATCCCAAAACTGATCTGGCCACTGTGCCGAAAGGAGATTCTTATGAAATACATTCGAAAAGCTCTTGTCCTTCTCACTATACTGACCCTGGTGTTTGCGTTCACAGCCTGCAGCTCCTCCGACAACGAAAGCAACGCCGAACCGGTGGAGGATACCATTTACCGCTCCCTTTCGGACATTCAGGAGAGCGGTACCGTTCGAATCGGCGTGTTTTCCGACAAAAACCCCTTTGGATATGTGGATGAAAACGGCGAATATCAGGGCTACGACGTATACTTTGCCGACCGTATCGCAAAAGACCTCGGGGTAAAGGTGGAATACGTCTCCACCGAAGCCGCCAACCGTATCGAATACCTCCAGACCGGAAAGGTCGATATCATTCTTGCGAACTTTACCGTAACCCCTGAGCGCGCCGAGGAAGTGGATTTTGCTCTTCCCTACATGAACGTCGCACTCGGCGTGGTCTCTCCCGACAGCCGCGTGATCGACAGTCTTGACAACTGGGATCCAAACGATTCCATCATCGTGATTTCCGGAACCACCGCCGAGACCTATCTCATCAAAAACAACCCCGAGATCCCGCTTCAGAAATATGATTCTTACGCCACCGCGAAAAATGCCCTGGAAAACGGAAACGCCGTCGCCTGGGCGAACGACAACACCGAGGTGATCGCCTTTGCCCTGCAAAACGAGGGCTACACTGTGGGAATCCCCTCTCTCGGCAGCCAAGACACCATCGCCCCCGCCGTTTCAAAGGGAAACACCTCGCTTCTCGATTGGTTGAACGAGGAAATCAAGAGCCTTGGCGAAGAGCAATTCTTCCATGCCGACTATGAGGCCACCCTGGTCGACACCTACGGTCTGGACTATGAAGACAGCCTGGTCGTGGAGGGCGGCGTGGTGCAGTAATCCTCCAAAGCAGCAAAAAAGAGGAGAGAAGGAATCCTTCTTCTCTCCTCTTTTTCTGATTCATTTCCCGCCGCGCGGCTGCAGGGCCTGGAAAAATCCGCATACACGGCGGAAGAAAAAGGCCCTTTCCGGAATTGATGTTCCAATCTTGATAGGGTATGCTCCGAATCGAGCCGCTCCGCTGCAGTGCAATGGGCATTTGGAAGTCCATTGTCCGAAGCAACGGAGCCGTTCTTTTTTATCCCGCGGCAGGGCGGGATGCTTTTGTCATGACTGCTCCTGCCGACTGGGACAGAGCTCCGCCAGCGGGCAGCTCCCGCAGGCCGGCTTTCTCGCCTTGCAGACCTCTCTGCCGAACAGGACGAAGCGATGGCACAGATCGTTGCTCTTCGCAGGGTCCACCACCTCCCGAAGCTGCACTTCCACCTTTTCCGGCTCCTTGCTGTCCACCAGCCCAAGGCGGCCGGCGATGCGGATGCAGTGGGTGTCTGCCACAACGGCGCCCTGCTGTCCGAAGAGATCTCCCATCAGCAGATTGGCCGTTTTCCGGCCGACGCCGGGCAGCGCCAGAAGCTCTTCCATGGAGTTCGGCACCCGTCCGCCGTGCCGCTCGATCAGCAGACGGCAGGCCTCTTTAATATCCGAGCCCTTCACCTTGTAGAATCCACAGGGCCGCACCGCCTCCTGCAGCTCCGCAAGGTCGGCCTGCGCAAAGCTTTCCAGCGTGGGATATTTCTCAAACAGCGTCTCGGTGACGATGTTGACCCTTGCATCCGTGCACTGTGCCGAAAGCCGCACCGAGATCATCAGTTCATAGTCCTTGCGATAGGACAAGCTGCACAGCGCATCGGGATAGCGTTGCTCCAACGCCTCCGCCACAGCCTCTGCGCGCGCGCGCCGCTCCTCCTGCAGCCTGTTCTTCGGCATCGCAAAATCCCCCCCATTTCGCCCGATTTCGAGCTTTTCCGCTCCTTATTCTATCGCATTTTCCCCGTTCTTGCAAGCAGACAGGGTTCTGCTTCGGCGAATCTCTCTGAAGGAAAGACTTGTCTTCTGCCTGTTTTCTTTTGCGATCCCCGCCCAAGCAGACATTTTTTGCACGAATAATGCCGTCGCTCTCTGCCCAAACTATCCGTGCAGAGAAAGGGCCGTTCTTCAAGTCCTTTTTTTCACGCGTCGGCAATCTGTGCTGCGAACACTTTACCGCAGCGCCGACTTGCAGATCTCGTTTCAGCGTCGCCTTCCGACGCTTCGACTTTGATTTTCTTTTGATTCGGCAAGGAGGCGAAAGGCTGTGATTCGGGGACTCAACAAGCAGGTCATCGTGGTGCGCGATACCGGCAGCGACTATTTTGAAGAGGCCATCTTCATCGTGAACCCCTCGGTTCAGGCGAACGACGCCGATCTGGCAGCCGAAGCCCATCGCCTGATCGCCGCCTCTTCCTCAAATCGCCCCGCTCCTCTTTTCCGAAAACGGTTTCTGCTGCGGATCCTGCTCCTCTTTGCGGCTTCCGCCTGCCTGCTGGGGATCGGATATCTTCTTGCCCTGCTATTTTGACTTTCTATCCTGCAAGACCTCCCTGTGCGGAGATTCGTTTTTCAATAGCGCACAAATGTCCGCCTCTGAAATCCGCCCTTTTTGGGCGGTTTTTTTATTGCATCGCATCTTTTTTTGTGATATCCTAAACTTGTCGCATTTTTCACTAAAAACTTGCGTGTATTTCGGCATTTTAGCCAAACAAATTACACACTTCTCCAAGGAGGATATTCAGAATGCCCACCATGAAAGACCTACGCGCCAAAAAATCCATGGATGGCAACACCGCGGCAGCTCATGTTGCCTATGCCTTTACTGAGGTCGCCTCAATTTTTCCCATCACCCCCTCTTCCGTGATGGCCGAGCTGGTAGACGAATGGTCTGCATCGGGCCGAAAGAATCTCTTCGGTCAGCAGGTCAAGGTTGCCGAGATGCAGTCGGAGGGCGGCGCGGCAGGCGCGCTGCACGGCTCTCTGACGGCCGGTGCGCTCACCACCACCTTCACCGCATCGCAGGGTCTTCTTCTGATGGTGCCCAATCTCTATAAAATGGCTGGCGAGCTGCTGCCCGCCGTGATTCACTGTTCGGCACGTGCGCTGGCTGGTCACGCCCTTTCGATCTTCGGAGATCATCAGGACGTGATGGCCTGCCGCCAGACCGGCTTTGCCCTTCTGGCCTCGACCAATCCGCAGGAGGTCATGGATCTGGGCGCAGTTGCACATCTTTCCGCCATTGAGGGACGCGTTCCCTTCCTGCATTTCTTCGACGGATTCCGCACCAGCCATGAGATCCAGAAGGTCGCGGTTTGGAGCGACGAGCAGCTCGACGCCATGCTCGATCGCGACGCCGTGGCCGCCTACCGCGCCCGTTCCTTGAATCCGGAGCACCCCGTGCTGCGCGGATCGGCCCAAAACCCTGATATCTTCTTCCAGGCCAAGGAGGCCTCCAATCCCTACTATGAGGCCCTGCCCGCCGTTGTGGAACGGTCGATGGACAAGGTCAACGCCCAGATCGGCACCGACTACCGCCTTTTCAATTACTACGGCGCGCCGGACGCCGAGCGTGTGATCGTGGCCATGGGGTCGGTATGCGACGCCATCGAAGAGGTGATCGACTACCTGGCCGCACAGGGGGAAAAGGTTGGCCTCGTCAAGGTCCGTCTCTACCGTCCCTTTGCCGTGGATCGTTTTGTCGCCGCTCTGCCCGAAAGCGCAAAGCGCATCGCCGTGCTCGACCGCTGCAAGGAGCCCGGCTCCCTGGGCGAGCCCCTCTATCTCGACGTGGTGGCGGCTCTGGCGCAGGCCGGAAGAGCTGCTGACGTGGTCGTGGGAGGACGCTACGGCCTCGGCTCCAAGGACGTCGACCCCTCCTGCATCCTGGCCGTCTTTGAGAACCTGAAGCTGGAGAAGCCCAAGAACCGCTTCACGGTGGGCATCGAAGACGATGTGACCCATCTCTCTCTGCCCCGTCCCGCCGCGCCCGACACCGCGCCGGCCGGCACCGTTTCCTGCAAATTCTGGGGTCTCGGCTCAGACGGAACCGTGGGCGCCAACAAAAATACCATCAAGATCATCGGCGACTCCACCGATTTGAACGTGCAGGCCTACTTCGCCTATGACTCCAAAAAATCGGGCGGTGTTACGGTTTCGCATCTGCGCTTCGGCGAGAAGCCCATCAAGTCTACCTACTTCATCAACAAGGCCGACTTTGTGGCCTGCCACAAGGCCTCATATCTGCAAAAATACGACATGACAGGAGACCTCAAGGAGGGCGGTACCTTCCTGCTCAATATCGACGCCTCCCCCGAGCAGCTCGAAACCGTGCTGCCCGCCAACGTCAAACGCGACCTCGCCGCAAAGCACTGCCGCCTCTTCATCATCGACGGAGTCGGTATCGCGAAGGAGGTCGGCATGGGTGGACGCATCAACACCATCCTGCAGGCCGCCTTCTTCAAGCTCACCGGCATCATGCCCCTCGAAGAGGCTGTTTCCAAGATGAAGGAGGCCGCCACCAAGACCTACGGCGCCAAGGGCGAAGCCGTTGTGGCCCGCAACCATGCCGCCATCGATCGTGGGCTCTCCGGCGTGATGGAGGTGGAAGTGCCCGCCGCATGGGCAGCCTCGAAGGACGACGCTCCCGCGCCGGCCGTGGAGGGGTCCGACGAGCTGCACACCTTTGTGCGCGACGTTATGACTCCCATGAGCGCTCAAAACGGCGACAGCCTTCCGGTTTCCGCTTTTACCGACCGCGCCGACGGCACCTTCCCGCTCGGCACTTCGGCCTTTGAGAAGCGCGGCATCGCCATCGATGTGCCGGTCTGGCAGCCCGATCTCTGCATCCAGTGCAACCGCTGCTCGCTGGTCTGCCCGCATGCCGCCATCCGCCCCTTCGCGCTCTCCTCCGAGGAGGCCGCCGCGGCGCCCGACAGTCTCAAGACCATTCCCATGACCGGCAAGGGCTGCGAAGATCTGCGTTTCGCCATCGCCATCTCCCCGCTCGACTGCACCGGCTGCGGAAGCTGCGCTTCGGTCTGCCCTGCCAAGCAGAAGGCCCTTGTGATGGAAAAACTCGAAACCCGTCTCGTCGATCAGCCCGCCTTCGACTATGCCGTCGCCTCGGTGTCCGAAAAAACCCTTCCCTTTGCCCCCGACACGGTCAAGGGCTCGCAGTTTGCCACTCCGCTCCTTGAATTCTCAGGCGCCTGCGCAGGCTGCGGTGAAACGCCCTATGCAAAGCTGGTCACCCAGCTCTATGGTGACCATATGTATGTTGCAAACGCCACCGGCTGCTCCTCGATCTGGGGCGGCTCGGCTCCCAGCGTTCCTTATGCCAAGAACAAGCAGGGCAAGGGCCCCGCTTGGGCCAACTCTCTCTTTGAAGACAATGCCGAATACGGCTTCGGCATGGCGCTTGCGCTCCGTCAGCGCCGCGCCCGTCTCATTGAAGACTGCCAGAAATTCGCAGATACCCTGCCCGAGGGCGAGCGGCGCGGCAACGCCCAGTGGATCGCCCAGGCCAAGGCCTGCGCCCGTTGGCTCGAGGTAAAAGACGACGCCACCCTCTCCCGCGAGGCCGGCGAGGCCGTGGTGCGCGCCATGGAAGAGGCCGTCGACTGTCCGTCGTCTCTCAAGCCCGCCATTCTGGCAAACAAAGACCTCCTGCCCCGTCAGGTGGTGTGGATCTTCGGCGGAGACGGCTGGGCCTACGACATCGGCTTCGGCGGACTCGACCATGTGCTGGCTTCCGGCGACGACGTGAATGTGCTCGTCTTCGATACCGAGGTGTATTCCAACACCGGCGGACAGTCTTCGAAGGCCACTCCCACCGGTTCGGTGGCGCAATTTGCCGCCGCCGGTAAACCGACCGGCAAGAAGGATCTGCCCGGAATCGCCATGAGCTACGGAAACGTCTATGTCGCCTCGATCTGCCTGGGTGCGGACTACGCCGGCGCCGTGCGCGCCATTGCCGAGGCCGGAAGCTACCGCGGGCCCTCTCTGATCGTGGCCTACGCCCCCTGCATCAACCACGGGATCAAGGCCGGCATGGGCGCCGCCCAACTCGAGGCCAAGGCCGCCGTGGAGGCGGGCTACTGGTTCAACTTCCGCTATGATCCCCGCCGCAAAGAGCGCGGAGAGAATCCCTTCCTGCTCGATTCCCCCGCTCCCTCCGTTGCCTACGGCGACTTCCTCAAGAATGAGGTGCGCTATACCTCGCTTGAGCTTTCCTTCCCGCAGCGCGCTGACCTTCTCTTTGAAAAGGCTGCCCGCGAAGCCGCAGAGCGCTATGCCGCCCTTGCCAAGAAAGCTGCCGAGTGATCCATCACGTTCCCCAAAAAACCAAAAGACCGTCTTCGCATTTTAGGCGAAGACGGTCTTTTTTGCTTGGTCTGCGGCATGGCCTGCGTCGGCAGGATCTCTGCAGTTTCCGCACAGAGGGTCAGTAGCCCAGCTTCTCGGCCACCAGAATCACGGTGACGCGCCCTTTACCCTGCTGCGACGCCAGAATGGTCGCCTTTCGGCAGATGGCGTCTTCCGACTTGCAGTGCATGCATCTTCCGGTCTCGGTGCAGGGGGTCTTGCGCCCAAGCCGGATGGCGTTGGCCGGCGCCGCCACCTCTTCAATGCGGGCAAAGGCCGCCGGAACATCCCGCACCAGCTTGTTCATTCCCGTCACGACGATGACCTTCTTGGGCCCGAACAGCATGGCGGCCACGCGGTTTCCGTTTGCGTCCACATTGACCAGCTCACCCGCCTCAGTGACGGCGTTGGTCGAGGTGAGATAGACGTCGTCGGTGAAGGCGGCGCGGAAAACCTCCATGACCTGCTCTCCGGTCAGCCCGGGCGCGTAGCGGTCATGAAATTCACAGTCGTAGCTGCGCAGCCAGTCGATCACGCCTGTTTCAAAGAGGGTCGCCGACCCTCCCACCGAGACCTTGGCTCCTTTTTCGATCAGGCCCTCGAGCGTGGGAACCACCTGCTCCTTGTTCTCAAGGCAGATCACGTCCATGTTGTTTTTCTCCAGCGCCTTTGCAAGCTGCTGCATCCGCAGGGTTTGTGCACGTGCAAGGTTTTGATCCATGGTTGTCCATCCTTTCTTTTCCCCGGTTTATTTTGAGGTTTTGATTCCCTTTTTCAGCTTGATCCTCTCTCCGCAGAAGCAGGGCGCAGGGCGGTTCCCTGTGTTTCAGCCACGTTCTTCTTCCGCTTCTGCTTCAAAGAACCCGGGCTGCTCCAGCAGAGGGCCGGAGAACTCCTGGGGAAGACTTTCCACCTGGCGGAGACGGCGGGCAATGGCGTTGGAACGCCGTCCCACCAGCAACTCCAGCTCACTGTCGGCCTGCGAGAGGCGCTGACGCGCCTTACTGAGCACCTCGCCGAAGCGGTCGAATTCGGTCCGCACCGCGCCCAGCAGCGTCCAAACCTCGGCCGAGCGCCGTTCAATGGCCAGCGTGCGAAATCCCATTTGCAGACTGTTCAGCAGGGCCGCCATAGTAGTCGGCCCCGCCAGAGAGACGCGGTACCGTGTCTGCAGGCGTTCCACCGCACCCAGCCGCACCACCTCGGCATACAGCGATTCGGTCGGCAGATAGAGGATAGCGAAATCGGTGGTGTCGGGCGGTGAAACATATTTATCGTGCACATCTTTTGCAAAGCCGTCCAGCCGGCGCAGCAGTGCCGCCTGCGCCTGCTCAATCGCACGCCGGTCTCCACCCTCGGAAGCCTCGATCAGTTCGTTATAAGCGTCGAGCGGAAACTTCGCGTCAATGGGCAGCCAAACCGGCCGCTCTTCGCCCGGCAGGCGAACGGCAAACTCCACAACCTCCCGAGAACCGGGTCGCGTGGCTACGTTTTTCTCGTATTGCTCCGGCGTCAGGATCTGCTCCAGGATCCCCCCCAGCGAAGCCTCTCCCCACACGCCTCTTGTTTTGACATTGGTGAGCGCCCGCTTCAGGTCTCCCACACCGACGGCCAGGTTCTGCATCTCTCCCAGCCCGCGGTGCACCTGCTCCAGCCGGGTGCTGACCGCGGCAAAGGACTGCCCCAGCCGCTCTTCCAGGGTTTTTTGCAGCTTCTCATCCACGGTCTGGCGCATCTGCTCCAGCTGGGCGGCATTCTCGGTGCGCAGGGTGTTCAGCTGCTGGGAAACCATCGTGCGGATCCCCTGCAGCTGCTGCTCGTTTTGCTGTGAAAAGCCTCCGAACCGTGTCTCCACGGCATGCAGGCGCTCCGAAAGCTCCTGCCGCAGACTGTCCTGCGAACGCACCGTCTGGGCCGTCAGTTCAGAGAGGCGGAGATCCTGCTGCCGCCCCACCTGCTGCTGAGACTGAGAAAGGGTGGAGAACCCCCCCGACAGGCCGCTCTGCATCCCGGAGAGCAGCTCCCCGCGCAGTTGGGAAAGCTCCTCGTGCAATTCGCGCCGGCTGCGCAGCGCCGCAAGCAGGGCGATCAGCGAAAGAATCGCGGCAGCCGCCAGCAGGAGAAACATCACTGCAATCATCCAAGGTTCCATAGAAATACTCCTTCCCGCACACGCTTTTGCGCGGTTCTCCTTTTCGGAAATTATACTAAACTTTCACACAGGATTCAATCTTTGACGTTTACAAAGGACCCTTTCTTGGTGTAAACTATAGCTATATTGACGCTCTTTTTCGCGCCGGCATCCACTCCGCCGGCGTGCCTTCAGATAAGGAGGAATCCATGCCCCGAAAAGTAAAGCTGAGTCGGGCGCTGCTTGCGCTGTTATTGGCTGCCACAACCTGTCTTGGGTTGCCCGCCTGCCATAAAAACGATGGGACGACCCCCCCTGCTTCGGACTCTTCGCAAACCGCCATTCGCGACGGTTCTCTGCGTCTTCCGCTGCTCAGCCTGCCCTATACCTTCAATCCCGACGCCATGGATGAAGACGCCGACGCTATCAGTGAAAATCTCTTCTCCCGTCTGGTCTGCCTGACCAGCACGGGAAACCTTCTGCCGGACCTCGCCACCGAGTGGAACTTCAACGATGACGCCACCGTGCTGAACCTCAAGCTGCGCAAGGGTGTGCTCTGGCACGACGGGCAGCCCTTCACCGCCGAAGACGTGGTTTGGACCCTCACCTCCATCCGCTCGCAGCGCGGCGTGCTCTATGACCAGTTCTCCCAGGTGAAGGAGATCTGGCTCAGCGACGCTGAGACGGTCCATCTCTCGTTTTCCACCCCCTCTCCTTTGTTTTTATACACGCTGGCGGAGCCGGGAGCCTCGATCCTGCCGCAGCACCTTTATCAGGATCAGGATTGGCTGACTGCCGAGGCCGTGACCCATCCCATCGGGACAGGGCCCTTCTATTTCCAGGAGCGCAATCCGGATACGGGACAAGTCATTTTGGCCCGAAACGACGGGTATTACGGCGGTAGGCCCGCCCTCAATCGTCTTGTTTTTCAATACTATCCCAGCGCCGCCGAGGCTCGCGCGGCCTTTGAGCGCGGCGAGCTCGAGGTACTCACCGTAGGCCTGCCTCTTTCCTCCCTCAAAAGTTATGAGGAAAATCCTGCCGTCACCCTGCTCTCTGTAGACGACGCCACCCGCATCCAGCTGGCCTTTAATGTGACGGAGGGCAGTATTTTCCGAAACAACCCCATGCTACGCTTCGCTGTGGCCCACGCCATTGACCGGGAAGAGCTTCTGAGCGTGGCCATGCAGGGGATCGGCGCTGTATCCACTCATTTTCTCTCCCCCACCTTTGAACAGGCGCTGCTCCAGAGCGCGACCGTTCCCGAATACAACGCGAGACAGTCGGATTCGTATCTCTCGAACCTCTATTCGAAAAATGACTCCGGCCGCTATATCCGCCTCACGCTTTCGGTCTGCGATGTGGAACCCTACCCCGAAATCGCCGCCGTGCTCAAGCGGCAGCTCGGCGAGGTCGGTATCGATCTCACCGTGATCCAGACCGATCGGGAGGAGTGGGAGGCCACCGTCGTCACGTCGGGCGAATATGAGATGACCCTGTACGGCGGCTATCAGGGGCCCTATCCCGAAGCCATTCTGCACCGCGTCGCCATCGGAGGCCAGCTCAATATCTCGGGATATCAAAACACCACCGTCAGCAACCGGCTCTATGCCGCCATTGCACAGCCCAATATCGCGCTGCGCAGAAACGCTCTGCGCCAGGTGCAGCAACTCCTGGCAGAGCAAATTCCCTTCCTTCCCCTGCTCGAATGGTACACCGTTACGCCGGTGGCTTCGTATGTAGAGAATCCGCCGCAGCTCAGCGATACGGTGAGCAAAAACGACTACAGCAAAACCAGCCTGCGCGCCTGACTTGCTCCAAACCACAAGCGCTCGACGCGCAAGCCTGTATCTTTCCCGCGCTTTCTCTCCCCCGCGCCATCTATATTTTGATCGGAGGCGGCTCATCTCATGGCCTACTATTCTGACTTTCA
This sequence comes from Clostridia bacterium, assembly GCA_017427525.1. Taxonomy (GTDB): domain Bacteria; phylum Bacillota; class Clostridia; order Oscillospirales; family Feifaniaceae; genus Galloscillospira. The sequence continues at coordinate 15,148 of JAFRSP010000044.1, read as the reverse complement.
TTCTCACAGCGACATTTCTCCCGATTCCAAAACCGACATGGTCGATCTGGCTCGCGCCGCGGCCGACAAAGGGCTGCAGGAACTCTGCATCACCGATCACTGGGAGTGCGGCTCCCCCTGCTATGATTGGCAGCTGCGGAAAAAACCCTTCGACGCCGATCGTCTGCTGGAACGCTTTGCAGCGGCGCAAAGCGCTGTGGGAGATCGCATCAGTCTGCGTCTCGGTCTGGAGATCGGAAACTGGACTCAGGATGAGGCCCATGCCAAGGAGGGGCTTGCCATCTATCCCTTCGACTGTGTGCTCTGTTCGCTGCACACCATCAAGGGCTTTGACGCCTACTTCTTCGACTATGGCTGCGAGGACATCGAGCCCTTTCTGACCGCCTATATGGAGGAGTGTCTCGAGCTGGCGCAGAAAGCCGATTTCGACTCCTTTGCTCACCTCACGCTTCCGCTGCGCTACGCCATGATTCATGTGCAGCGCCGTCTCAGCGTCGACCACTGTCTCGACGTGGTGGACGAGGTCTTGAAAACCATCGCACAGCGCGGGCTGGCACTGGAGGCCAACACCTCGGGATTTCGCACGCTGGGCGAGCCGGTGCCCTCGGTCTCCATCCTGCGGCGTTTCCGCGAGCTGGGCGGCGAACTTGTCACCATTGGCAGCGACGGACACAATGAGCAAAATGTCGGCAGCTATCTCGAAGAAACCCAGCAGGCGCTGCGGGAGTCCGGTTTTAAGGCCTATGCGACCTTTACCAAGAGAAAGCCGATCCTTCACACCCTGTAAGCCCTATTCCCCTTTTGTTGAACTCCGCCCGATCCGTTTTGTGCGGAAAGGGCGCTTCCCCGCAGATATTTCCTTTCCACGTTCAAAACGGTCTGGTTCCGGAAGGCGGCCAGACCGATCAATACAGGCCTTCCCTTTGAGGAGGAGTAACAGCATGAGTGAACAATACGAAATCAGAATCCTCGGCACCGCTTACAATGTGACCACCTCTGAAAATCGCGACACGGTGGAAAAAACAGCCCGTATGGTAGACGAAACCATGCGCGAGCTGATGAACCGCAATCCGCGAGCTTCGGTCACCATGGCCGCCATCTATGCCGCCATTCAGTTTGCAGACGAGAAGCGCCGCTCCGACGAGACGGCCGACAATCTGCGCGCACAGCTCCGCAGCTATCTGGAAGATATGAACAAGCTGCGTCTCGAGCTCGACGAAGCGCGCCGGCGCCGCGACTGATGGAGGGGCTGCGGATTCTCTCTCCCGCCGGTTCCTTTGAAGCCCTTCGCGCCGCCGTGGCCGGCGGGGCCGACGCCGTGTATTTCGGCGGCGGCGGCTTTAACGCCCGCCAGGGAGCCAAGAACTTTGAGGATGCGGAGATGGAACAGGCTATTGCCTACTGCCGTCAAAACGGGGTAAAGAGCTATGTCACCGTCAATACCCTCATTTCCGACCGCGAGCTGGAGGAGGCCCTCTCCTATGTCGGCCGGCTCTGTGCATGGGGCGTCGACGCCGTTATCGTGCAGGACCTCGGGCTCATGCGCGCTCTGCGCAGTATGGCGCCTGAGCTTCGCATCATCGCCTCCACGCAGGCTGCGGCCAACTCACTGCCGGCTCTCTTCTGTCTGAATCAGCTCGGATGCAGGCAGGCCGTTGTCGGAAGAGAACTCTCAAAGGAGGAGCTCTCTTCTCTCTGTGCCGACTCCCCTGTTGAAATCGAAGCTTTCTGCCACGGCGCACTGTGCTACAGTGTTTCGGGCCAGTGCTATCTTTCGGCGCTGGTGGGACGGCGCAGCGCCAATCGCGGACGGTGTGCCGGTCCCTGTCGGCTGCCCTACTCGCTGCGCGGCGGAAAGCCGCGTCATCTGCTTTCGCTCAAAGACAACTGTTTGGCAGAGCATCTTGACGAGCTTGAATCGATCGGCGTGGGCTGCGTGAAGATCGAGGGACGGATGAAGCGCCCCGAATACGTCTACGGCGTGACAAAGCTCTACCGCACCCTCAAGGATGAGCATCGCCCGCCCCGCAAAAAAGAGCTTGCACAGGTGCAGGAGCTCTTTTCTCGATCCGGTTTTACCGACGCCTACTACCGCGGCGCGCCGGGAAAAGAGATGTTCGGCATGCGGGAGGAAACGCCGCCCGAGCGGATGGAACCCTTGCTCGCCGCCCAGCGGGAGCAGATCGCGGCCTTTGTGCCGCGCGGTGAAGGTCCCGCACGGGAGGTCTCCTTTTTCTTTGCAGCGCACGCCGGCAGCCCCACACGGCTTTCGGCCTGCTGTGAGGGATTCAGCGTTTCGGTGAGCGGCCCCATTCCTGAGCCGGCGCGCAGCCATCCGCTCTCGGAGGAGATCGTTTCCCGCGCGCTTTCCAAAACCGGCGGCACCGGCTTTGTCTGCCGCAATGTGTCCTGCGAGTTCGAAGCAGGGCTCATGCTGTCCCTCTCTGCCCTCAATGCCATGCGGCGCGAGGCGCTGAGCCTGTTGCCCCGTCCGGAGCCCGCCATTCCCTTCACGAACCGCATCCCGCCCCTTCCTCCGGAAGAACCCGTTCAAAAACGAGCGATCTATTGTCGATTTTCCCGGTCGGATCAGGCGCCTCAAAATGCGGCGCTTGCCGACTGTTGCTTTTTCCCCGTGCACGAATTCTCCGCCCATCCCGATGCGCTCGCCGCACTGCGCGACGCTGGGGTACAGCTCGGCGCGGCCCTGCCGCGCGCGGCGCGCGACAGGGACTTTCCCCGCATCCGGCAGCAGCTTGCCGACGCCTGCCGGCTCGGTGCGCAGCGCGCCCTGATCTACAATCTGGGACATCTTGCACTCTGCGGAGAGTTCCGTCTTCCCGTTGTGGGAGATCTCGGGCTCAACGCCTTCAACTCTCAGAGCGTCGCCGCCCTCAAAGAACTCGGCCTTTCCGCCGTGACCGCCTCGTGCGAGCTCAATTTTGCCCAGCTTCGCGCCCTGCACAAGTGCCTGCCGGTCGGCATTTTCGCCTATGGCCGGCTCCCTCTTATGCTGAGCGAAACCTGTCCGGCGCGCAACGAGTTCGGCTGTTCGGGCGCCTGTCAGCTCCCCCTCCCCCTCACCGACCGTATGGGGGAAAATCTGCCCATTTTGCGCGACGGTGACAGCTGCCGCACGGTGCTGCACAACGCCAAAACCCTCTGGCTTGCCGATCGGGAGGAGTATCAGACACTACCCGTGCATTTCTCCCTGCTCTCTTTCACCACCGAGACGGCAGATGAGGCAGGCATCGTGATCGCCGCCTACCTGGGCGGGCCGGATGCGCGTCCTGCCGACTTCACCCGGGGGCTGACTGTTCGCGGGGTGCTTTGATCAAAAGCAGGCCGTCGTTTTCCCTGATTTGCTTTCTCCCCTTTCTCTGCACGGCTTCCTGCACACCCTGCAGGGCCACGGCAAATTCAACCGAGGAGGAACCCTGATTTGAATTGTTCTCTGCCGATCACCCTTCTGCGACCCGGCGCAGTGCTTCCCACCTATGCCACGCCCGGCGCTGCGGCGCTCGATCTCTGCGCCGCCCCTGATGTTTCGCTCACGCTGAACCCGGGCACCTCTGCCCTCGTTCCCACAGGGCTGGCCGTCGCCATTCCTCAGGGGTATGTCGGCCTGCTTTTTGCACGCAGCGGGCTCGCCGTGCGGCAGGGACTCTGCCTTGCAAACGGCGTCGGCGTGATCGACAGCGACTATCGCGGGGAGCTCTGCGTTGCGCTCTTAAACCTGGGCGAGCAGCCGATCTCCATCACGGGCAAAATGCGCATCGCCCAGCTCGCACTGCTCCCCGTGGCCCAAGCGGCGCTCGACCTGCGTCCCTCGCTTGACTCCACCCAGCGCGGCGCAGGCGGATTCGGCTCAACCGGTCTCGCTCCGCTGGAGCCGGAAGGCGCCTCCTCCGGCCGGAAAGGGGGCCTTTAATGGCAACGCGAAGCAAAAAGAAACCCCTCACCCCCACGGGTGTTTTGATCTTCCTCTCCGGTATCGTGCTCGGCTCCTTCGTGACCGAGCTGACAAAGGGCTTTGAGCCGCTCTCCTGGCTCTCCTACGGATGCACCTTCGGGATCGGCACGCAAAACCCCGTGGTGCTCGACTTTTCGGTCGTCTCTCTCACTTTTGGATTGTCGTTTCACCTGAGTATCGCCATCCTGCTTGGGCTTGGCCTATCATTCTATGTTTGGAGGAAATGGTTTTGAAACAGCGAATCGTACTTGCAAGCAATTCTCCCCGCCGTCAGCAGCTGCTCACCGATCTGGGGCTGGAATTTGAAGTGGCTCCCTCGAAAATCAACGAGCTCGACTATGCCATGAGCTCCGGAAAGGCGCTCGCCGCCATCCTGTCGGTCGCAAAAGCACAAGACGTGGCCGAGGACTTCCCGCTCTCTATCGTCATTGGCTGCGACACCGTGGTCGAGGTGGACGGGATGCTGCTGGGCAAGCCGCAGAATGAATCCGAAGCCCGAAAAATGCTGGAAATGCTCTCGGGCAAGACCCACACGGTCTACACCGGCATCGCGATTGCCTGCCGCGGACAGGTGAAAAATGAAGTGGTGATCACCAAGGTCAACTTCAAAGAGCTTTCTTCCGAAGAAATCGATCGCTATATTGCCAGCGGAGAGCCCTTCGACAAGGCCGGCGCCTATGCCATCCAGGGCAAGGGCTCTACCCTGGTGAGCAGCATCGAGGGGGATTATTTTGCCGTGGTCGGCCTGCCGGTCTTCACGCTCGCCCGCATGCTGGAGCAGCATTTCGATCTCCACGTGCTCTGATCGCTTCCCTCTCACGCAGCCAAGAAAGGGGGTTTCTACCTTGACTGCGAAGAACCGCCGCTTTTTCCTGATTCTTGCGGCGCTCTGCCTTTGCCTGCTCCTATTCATGTATACCGTGCAGCAGCGCGGAACGACAGGACCCCTCTCGAGCATTGTCGGCGTGGTTCTCACACCGCTGCAGAAAGGAGTGACAACCCTTTCCAATTTCGTCTCCGACAAGCTCGGGTATTTCACCCGCTACGATGAGATCTCACAGGAAAATGAAGCCCTGCGCGGGCGGGTGCTTGAGCTCGAGCAGCAGCTTCGCGATTTTAACCGCTACAAAAACGAAAACGAGATCCTTCGGGAGTTCTGCGGCGTGATCGAGACCGAGCGTCCCTTTGAATATGCCTTTGCACAGGTGATCGCCAGGGACCCCGACAATCTGTTCTTTACCTTCACCATCGACTGCGGCAGTCTCGACGGAATCGAGCGGTATGACGCCGTTATCACACTGGACGGACTGGCCGGTCTCGTCACCGAGGTGGCCCCGACCTATTCCAAAGTGACCTCCATCCTCGACGATCTCACCCCCATCGGAGCTGTGATCTCCCGCACCAGAGACCTCGGTCTGCTGGAGAGCGACGCCGAGCTCTCAAAACAGGGGCTTTGCCGTGTCAACTACCTGCCCAGCAGCTCCTCGGCTGAGACCGGCGACATTGTGGAGACCTCCGGTCTCGGCGGCATGTTTCCCGCGGGCATTGTCATCGGCACGGTCACCGAGGTGCTCTCTGAAAACCACGATATCTCCTCCTATGCCGTGTTGACCCCCGCCGTTGACTTCTCCGCAGTTCGCTACGTGATGGTGGTCAAGCAATTCCTCCCCGTGGAAGCATCGGCAGAGCTCGCGGAGCAGCCGTGACCCGGGTTTTTCGCCCAAACGGAGCCGCAGCTTCTCACAAATGGAGATTTTTCAAAAAACCTCTCCTGCAAGCGTCTCCTCGTCTCCTCTGGCGGGCTGTCTCAACAGAGGTCCGAACAGAAGGATTTTTGCGTCGGGAACGACTCCCGGAGGTGTTACCGTATGATTCTTGAAAAGAGTCGCCTCAATCAAATCGCCGTCTACGGTCTGCTTGACCTCGCCGTTTTTCTGCTGCAGACCACCCTGCTCTCCGACCTTCGGCTCATGGGCGTCGTTCCCGTGATGACAGTCGCGGCGGTGGTCGCCGTTGCGATGTTTGAAGGCGAACTGACCGGCGGCCTCTTCGGCCTCTTTTTGGGCCTGGCGATGGACGCCACCGTCAGTGCGGCGGCCGGCCGTTCAGCGCTGACTCTTCTACTCATCGGCGCACTGTGCGGCTTAGTCTCTCGGCTCTATATGCTGCCCGGATTTTTCTCTGTCTTTTCGCTCTATTGCTGCTCCTATGCCGCAATCCTTGCGGGCGATCTGCTGCTGCGCCTCATCGTAACGGCTGACTTCTCGGGCTTTTTCGCTCATGCGGAGTCCATCGTGATGACCGCCGTTACCTCGTTTTTTTATCTTCCCATCTTCTACCTCATTGCCCGCCGCATCCACCTCACCTTCAGCGGCGAACAGACACAGGAGTAATCGCCAATGGAAAACCGTGACGCCAGACTCTATGAAAACAACAAGCGCCGGTTCATCCTGCTCGGAGTACTGGTTCTTGTGTTTGCGCTGCTCTTCGTCGGACGGCTTGCCAATCTGCAGATCGTCAACGGAGAGGCCTACCTTGCTCAAAGTCAGCGCCGCGTTTACCGCACCGTTTCGGTGCCGGCCCCCCGCGGCGGGATCTACGACCGCTACGGTCATGCCCTTGTGGCCAACCGCATGGTCTTTTCCGTGCAGCTCGACGGGTTTTTGCTCCCCGCCGACCGTACCAACGAAATCATCGCCGGTCTTCTGGCGGTTTTGGAGGATGAAGAGCTCGCCTTCTCCGATTCACTGCCCATGACCAACACCCCTGTCTCCTGGCTGGCCGACGCCGAGGGAGAATCGGTGCAGCAGACCCGAAAGGCCGCCCTTCTCAAGCGCCTCTCTCTACCCGAGGATACATCGGCCAAAGACGCTTTTGCGGCGCTGGTGAAGCGCTATGACCTTCAGGACTATTCCGAGGCCCAGCGCCGGCTTCTGGCCGGCATCCGCTATGAAATGGAGCTCAGTGATTTTTCTGCGCTCACCCGCTTCAAGATGGCCGACTCGGTCAGTGTGGCCACCGTCACAGCCATCAAGGAGCGGCAGGAATTCTTCCAGGGCGTTGAGATCGAAACCCTCCCCGTGCGGGAATATACCACCACCCTTGCCAGCCACATTCTCGGGCGCACCGGCCCCATCTATCGGGAGAATGCCGAAAGCTATCTGGAGCAGGGGTATCAGCTCTCCGACACCGTGGGCATCGACGGCATTGAGAAAACCATGGAATCGGTGCTGCGCGGAACCTCCGGTGAAAAGCAGGTCGAGCAAACACTCTATGGAAAAACGCTCGACGTGATCTCCTCCAAGGAGCCCCAGGCCGGCGGAAACGTGATCCTCTCGATCGACCGCAGCATCCAGCAGGCCGCCGAGTCGGCGCTGTCCGAGACCATCTCTTCGGTCGCACGGGCGGGCCGAAGCCGCTCCGATCGACGAGGGGCCGACGCAAATGCAGGAGCAGCCGTTGCCATCGAAGTCAACACCGGAAAGATTTTGGCCATGGCTTCCTACCCGAGCTATGACCTCTCCTCCTTCCGTGCCAACTATGCCGAGCTTCTGGCCGATCCCGACCAGCCGCTCTTCAACCGTGCGATCTCGGGCATCTACGCGCCGGGCTCCACCTACAAAATGGTTTCGGCCATTGCAGGACTGGAAGAGGGCGTCGTGCGAACCAGCACCGTCATCGTGGACCGTGGAATCTATACCTACTACGCACCCTATACGCCCCGCTGCTGGATCTACGGAGACTATGGAACCACCCATGGCCCCCAGACCGTGATTCAGGCCCTGCAAAACTCCTGCAACTATTACTTTTATGAGGTGGGCCGCTTGGTCGGCATCGATGCGCTGGAGCGCTGGTCGAAAGACTTCGGATTGGGCAACAAGACCGGTGTGGAGCTGCCTGCTGAAGCCGCGGGTGTGGTCGCCGGCCCCGAAGAGCGCGAAGCCAAAGCCCAGCGCTGGTATGACGGCGATACCATCCAGGCCGCCATCGGCCAAAGCGACCATCTCTTCACCCCGCTTCAGCTCTGCAACTATATCGCAACCCTCGCCAACGGGGGCACGCGCTATCAGCCCACCCTGATCGAAGGGGTCAGCAGCTATCACGATCCCTGGAAGATCGAGCATACCAAGCCGATCGTGCAGGATCGGCTCGAGATCGGCCCTGAAAACCTGGCCGCCGTTTTGGCCGGCATGCGCGCCGTTTCGGAGGTGGGAACCGCCTCCAACGTCTTCGGGAATTATCCCATCACCGTTGCAGGAAAAACGGGAACCGCCTCGGTTTCAAAGGGCACGGCCAACGGCGTCTTCGTGTGCTTCGCCCCCTATGAGAGCCCTGAAATCGCCATTGCCGTGGTGGTGGAGCACGCAGGCAGCGGAAATGGCATCGCCCCTATCGCCCGTGCCATGCTGGATGCATACTTTGGCGAACAAAACGACGGCTCGGATTCTCCCTTTGAAGAAATGACGCTGATCCATTGAGGAGAACGGTCTCTTTCGGGGACAGACAAAAAAGAAGGGCTCGAAAAAACCCCCATATGCAACAAGGCGGAACTCCTTTGCATCCAAGGAGCTCCGCCTTTCTTCTTATGCTTTTTTCTTCCCTCAGTCCAGCTCCATCAGCATGGGCAGGATCATCGGGGTGCGCTTGGTCCTTTTATAGACCGTGGAATACACGGCGTCCCGCAGTTCGTTTTTGATGGCGCCCCATTCGGTGACGCCGTTGCTGCAACAGCGCTCCAGCGCCTCCTTCGCGTCGGCGCGGAGCTGCTCCATCAGCTCGTCCGACTCCTTGACATAGACAAAACCGCGTGTGAGGATTTCCGGCCCCGTCAGCAAACGGCCGGTACGCTTCTCGATGGTGGCCGTAACGACGATGAGCCCGTTTTCCGACAGATTCTTTCGGTCGCGCAGCACCACATTGCCTACATCGCCGATCCCGCTGCCATCAACCAGCACCTGTCCTGCCGGAACGGTTCCGCCAAAGCGCCATCCCTCTTCGGTGAGCTCGATGACCTTTCCGATTTCGCTGAGCACGATATTCTCCGGCGCGATCCCCATGGTCTGCGCGGTTTTGGCATGCGCGAGCATGTGCCGCATTTCACCGTGCATGGGAATGAAGGTGCGCGGATGGGTCAACCCGATGACCAATTTATGCTCTTCCTGCGAGCCGTGCCCCGAAACATGGATATCGGCCTGCTTGTTGGTGATGACCTCTGCGCCCCGCCGCATCAGTTCGTTGATGACGTTGCTGACCATCTCTTCGTTGCCCGGCACCGGGGAGGCCGAGATGATGACCAAATCATTGTCGCCGATAGCCACGTTTTTATGGTCTGCAAAGGCCATGCGGTAGAGCGCCGAAAGCGGCTCGCCCTGACTGCCGGTGGTCACGATCACCAGCTCCTCCGGCGGGTAATTCTTCACTTTTTGAATGTCGATCAGCACGCTGGGCGAGATCTCGATCACGCCGAGCTCCATTGCCGCATTGACATTGTTGACCATCGAGCGTCCCGAGATCGCCACCTTGCGCCCGAATTTTTCCGCCGCATCGATGATCTGCTTCACGCGGTGGATGTTGGAGGCAAAGGTGGTCACGATGATCCGGCATTCGGTGGTGGCAAAGAGCCGCTCAAGCGCAGCGCCTACCGTGCGCTCCGACTTGGTATAACCCTCCCGCTCGGCGTTTGTGGAGTCGGAAATCAGGGCCAGCACCCCTTCCTTTCCCAGCTCGCCCAGGCGCGCCAGATCCATCATTTCACCGTCGATGGGAGTGGGATCGATTTTGAAGTCGCCCGTGTGGATGATGTTGCCGAGCGGCGTGTTGATGCAGAGGGCGCAGGCATCGGGAATCGAGTGGTTGCTCCGGATGATCTCAACCGAAAAGCAGCCCGCCTCAATCACGTCGCCATAACGGACCTCGTGCAGGGTGGTCGTGCGCAGAAGATGGTGCTCCTGCAGTTTGTTTTTAATCAACCCGCAGGTCAGCCTGGTTCCGTAGACCGGCGCATTGATCTGCTGCAGCACATAGGGCAGCGCCCCTGTGTGGTCTTCATGGCCATGGGTGATGAAAAATCCGCGTACGCGGTCGGCATTCTTCACAAGATAGCTCACATCGGGGATTACCACATCGACCCCGGGCATGGTTTCGTCGGGAAAAGCCATGCCGCAGTCGACCACGATGATATCCTCCCCGTATTCGATCACGGTCATGTTTTTTCCGATCTCATGCAGACCGCCCAGCGAGATGATGCGCACTGCCGCGCCGCCCTTCTTCTTGGGCTGACGCCGCCTTGCGCCCGCTTCGGGCGAAGCAGAAACGGTCGGCGCCGGCGTAACCGGCAGCTTGGTCTCCGGCGCGGCGGATTTTCCTTTGCGTTTTTTCTTCTTTTGCTGAGGCGCGGACTCGGCTCCCCTGCCGGACGGCTCTGCCTTCGGCATTGCGGGAATCGGCTCCATGCCTGCACGTCTGGAAAAGAGCGAGGGCATCACCTGCCCCGGGTAGGGGGAGGTTCGCCGCTTTTTGGGCGTGGGCGCCGTCGGGCTCTGTTCATGCCCTTTAGCCGGAGCTGCCTCCGCATGCGCTTCGGTTTCTTTGCGCCTGCGGTGCGGCTTTGCCTGCCTTTGCTTCTTCTCTTCCTTCTCTTGTCGTTCTTGATGTTCCAGTTGGGTTTTCAATCAGGCACCTCCACTTGATTCGATCCGGCTTTGCGCAGTCCCTTTTGCGCAAAGCCGCATGGCCGCGCCACATTCGGCAGAGCGCAGCCGTGTTTTGCTTTTTCATACGGCCCGCCGGGCAATCCCCGCGCAAAGCCGGTGCGTTCTTCTCTGATTTTTCCGCCCCGTTTTGGACGAAATGCAGGCAGATACAGTTTCTGTGGCCGGATCCCCTCAGCCTGCGCTTTGCTGTGCCCTATTCCAGTCCATAGAGCAGCCGATATATGCTACGATACAACAGCACTCTGCGAATATGTGTTTTCGTCTCTTCAAAGGGGATCTGCTTGAGGGTGCTTCCATCCTCACTGTAGCGCGAATCCGCAAGCCACCCCTGCACTCTGGCAGGTCCGGCATTGTAGGCCGCCAGCGCGGCCTCTGGATTCGAGAATTTCTCGAGCAGAAAGGCGAGATACGCGCTGCCGAAATACAGGTTGTTCTCTGCGTCGGTCAGCGAGCCGGGTTCACATCCCAGCCGATTGCTAAGCCATATATGGGTCTCGGGGGTGAGCTGCATCAGCCCGATCGCCCCCGCAGGGGAAACGGCCGCAGCGTTAAAATGACTCTCGGCAAGCGCCAACCCCGCCACCAGAGATGGAGCAAGCCCAAATCGGGCAGCTTCCCGCTCCACCGCCTCACGATAGGGCAGTGAAAACAGGCTGCGCAAACACATCACGCCGCAGGCCAGCAGCAGCGACAGAACGACCAGTCCCGTGAGCAGACGGAACCTTCTCCTCTTCACTCGCACAGTGCAAGCTCCCGCGCGATCTCATGGACACGCTTTTGCAAGGCCTCTTGATCGCTGTCGTTGATCACCACATAGTCGGCATTTGAGAGAAAATAGCTCTCCTCTTTTTGTGCGTTTAAACGTTGGCGGGCCTGCTGCTCCTCCAGCCCGTCCCGCTCCATAATGCGGTGCAGCAGGAGGTCATAGGGGGCGGCAACTGCAATCACGGCCTCGCCCTCGAGCCCGCTTTCAAGCAGGGCGATGGCGTCTACCAAAAGGGCCTTGGTTCCCTTTGCCTGCTCTTCCCTCTCGATTTCTTCAATGGCCAGCCTCACATATCGGTGTGTGATCCGGGAGAGCTCTGCCAGCTTTTGCGCATCCGAAAAGACGATGCCGCCCAGGATCTTTCGGTTGATGCTGCCGTCTTCATTCAGGATTTGTTCCCCAAAGTGTGCGGCAAGCTCGGCGGCGCAGGGCGTGCCAGGCTCATAGATCCGGTGCGCTACCTTGTCTGCGTCAACATGGACCACCCCATAGGGTTCAAACAGGCGGGCTACCGTGCTCTTGCCGGCGCCGCTTCTTCCCGTGATTCCAAAGCGAAACATCGATCCAATTCCTCCAAACAAACCGCTGCGCGGTTTTTCCCACCGTCCGCGGCGGGCCTTGCTGCAGCTGCCGCGGCCCCTAAAGCTCGACCACTCTGTGACCCGCCGCCTTGAGCAAGCGGTTGCGTACGGCAAGGCCGATGCCCTCCATCTCCGGCAGCGGGCCGAAAATCGCCGAAACGCCGGTCTCGTCAAAGCTGCGCAGCGCATCGAAGAGCGCATGGGCCTGCGCTTCCAAATCATCCCGTCTGCCCAGGCTTACCACATGCGCGGCATGGGGAAAGGCCGCGACATCTTCTTCATAACAAAGGATCCCCACATTTTCCTGCTCGCTGCAGGCAATCAGCCATTGCCGCAGCGCGGCGGGATCCCCATGACCCAGCGTAAGCTGCGCCTTCGGAGCATAGTGACGGTATTTCATGCCGGGCGCCTGCGGACGCTGCCCCTCGGCAAGCTGCCCTGTGACGGCGCGATCAACCTCCACTTCGCCGAGCACCTGTTCCAGCATTTTCAGCGAGATCCCGCCCGGCCTCAGCAGTACCGGTCTTTCTCCCGCAAGCGAAACCACAGTAGACTCGAGTCCCACTCCGCACTCGCCGCCGTCGATCATCAGATCGACCAGTCCATCCAGATCCTCCACCACATGGGAAAGCCTTGTTGGGCTGGGCCGCCCTGATCGATTGGCCGAAGGCGCGGCAACCGGAACCCGCGCTTCACGCAGCAGCGCCGCAGCCACCGGATGTGAGGGGATCCGAATTGCAACCGTATCCAGCCCGCAGGTGACGGCTTCCGGCACGCATTCGCGCTTTGGAAGAATCACGGTCAAGGGGCCGGGAGAATACGCTTCAAAGAGCTCATAGGCTTTTTGCGGTATGAGACGGCACAGCTGCTCCAACCCTGAAAGGTCGGGCAGATGCACAATGAGCGGATTGTCGGCAGGACGGCCCTTCGCCGTATAGATCGCTTTGCAGGCCTCGCCATCCAGCGCATTGGCTCCAAGTCCGTAGACCGTTTCGGTGGGGAACACTACCAGTTTTCCCTCTCGAAGCAATCTTCCGCCTTCTGCCAACTCCTGCTGAGAAAAGCAAAGCGGGTTCACATGTATGATCTTCGTCTTATTCATAGCATGCCTCGCTTAATGGAATCATGCCTCGCCGCCGGTCACTTTTTCTGGAGTTTTGCCTGGATTTTTGGAGATCTCCCGCCGAAACGCCCTGTTCTCCGTTGTGAAACCGCCTGCGGCGCAGACCAAACAGACCTTTCCCGAAAGGCAGACGCCTGCGTTCTCCGCCAAGGCTTTGAACTTGGCGGAAGCCTCACTGCTCCTTCCCGGGAAAAGTCTCATGTTCTATTGTTTTTCATCTGCCCCTGTTCCTTTGCACAGCCAGGTTGCAGCACAATCTTCTCACATCTTTCACGGCGCTCTGCCGCTTTGTCCGCACACTCCGTTGCTCTTTCTGCTTTTCGTCAGACAGCCCGGTCAGGTCGCCTCTCCCGACTTCAGCTTTTCGGTCTGTGCTGCCGTGATGAGGGCATCGATCATCTCATCCAAATCTCCATTGAGAAAGGCCTCGAGCTTATAAAGAGTCAGCCCGATCCGATGATCCGACACACGGCTCTGGGGATAATTATAGGTGCGAATTCGTTCGCTGCGGTCTCCGGTTCCAACCTGAAGCCGCCGTTCGTCGGCGCGTGCCGCATCTTTTTCTGCCTGCATCGCCTCATAGATACGCGAGCGAAGGATCTTCATCGCTTTTTCTTTGTTTTTGTGCTGGCTCCGCTCATCCTGACATTCCACCACAATGCCGGTGGGCAAATGTGTAATGCGGATTGCCGATTCGGTCTTGTTGACATGCTGTCCGCCTGCTCCTCCCGACCGAAACGTATCGATCTGAAGATCGGCTGGGTTGATTTGAACCTCCACCTCTTCGGCTTCGGGCAGCACCGCCACCGTCACCGTCGAGGTGTGAATGCGGCCCTGTGATTCTGTTTCCGGCACGCGCTGCACACGATGCACACCCGACTCAAATTTGAGGCGGCTGTAAACCCCGTCTCCCTCAATCAGAAAGCTGATTTCCTTGATGCCGCCCAGCTCGGTTTCGTTGAGCGAAAGTACTTCGGTTTTATAGTGCTTCGATTCGGCATACATGGAATACATGCGGTAGAGATTGGCTGCAAAAAGGGCGGCCTCGTCCCCGCCTGCCCCGCCGCGAATCTCCACAATGACCGATTTGTCATCGTCCGGATCCTTCGGAATCAGCAAAATCTTGAGCTGTTCCAGGCATTGCTCGGCTTTTTCGCGGCTTTGCTGCCACTCCTCCTCCGCCAGCTCCTTGAATTCCGGATCCGGCTGTGAAGCCATCAGCTCCTTTGCCTCCTCGGCCGCCTGCTCCGCCGCCTTGTATTCCCGATACTTTTCAATCACGGGAGAAAGGGTTTTGAATTCCCGCATCAGGGCAGTATATTGCGCTTGATCTCCCATCACTGCAGGATCCATCAGGCGTTCATTCACCTGTTCAAAACGCTGCTCGGCGGCTGCCAGCTTTTCAATCATGCTCGTTTTTCTCCTGTATTCTCCATAGAATTCTCCGGCGCGGGAGAGAGAATTGCCTTTTCAAATGCCGTGCGGCTCATCCAGAGCTCTCTTCCGCATGCAATGCACCTCACCCGCACATCTCCTCCGACGCGCAGCACCTCAAAGCAGTTTTGCCCACAAGGATGCAATTTTTTCATCAAAAAGCGATCTCCTACCGAAAGCTGCATGTGAGATTCTCCTCTTCACCTTCAAGCAATGGATAGAAGCGGCAACGTACGGCCTCGCTGCGAACTGCAATGAACCTTTCTGCACTCCCCACTGCTCCCTGACCTGGCGGTCAAAACTATTGTTTATTATATCAGGTCGTAAAGGGCTGCGCAAGCGAATCCCCTCGACGCAAGATCCGCCCCTGCAGGAAACGTGTCTTAGCATAGAAAAACACCCCGCAAAATGCGAGGTGTTTGGCTCCCCCTGTTGGACTCGAACCAACGACCCTGCGGTTAACAGCCGCATGCTCTACCAACTGAGCTAAGGAGGAATATGGAGCAGTGGCTGCGTTTGCAGCCACTGCCTGGTGTTGGCGCCGACTTATCTTTCCGG
>JAFRSP010000043.1 GCA_017427525.1 Clostridia bacterium | reverse complement strand
GGCAGCGCCAGATTGAGCAAAAACATCAGCGGAATATCCACAATCCCCTTCCGCAGAAGGGCAAGCACAAACGACTTTTTCCCCTCCCCTGTCGCTTGGAAGAAGGAAATGATGGTGTAGGCACTCGCAGAAAAGGGGCCGCCGATACAGAGAATCCTCAAAAAGTCTATCCCGTATTGCAGGGATGTGGAAGCATGTCTGATAAAGAGTCCGATCAGAAACCTGGCAAAAATCAAATCCATCCCCGTGCAAAGTGCCGCCATACCGAGCGCGATCGTGTGCGACACCCGCACCGACGCCCTCATGCGGGGCAGATTCCCTGAGGCATAGTTGTATGCAATGAGCGGCAGCGACCCCTGTGCGATTCCCCGCACAATGCAGTGGGCCAGCATGTTGACCTTTTTTGCCACGCCGATTCCCGCCTGCATCTCAAGTCCTGCCAGCGACATCAGCTTGTCGAGCACCGCATAGGAGATGTTTTCAAACAGCGTCATCACACAGGCGGGAAGCCCGGTCGTTAAAATATCCTTGGGCACGCCCCCCTGAGCGATCTTTTTCGTGAGGCGAAAGGTGAGCAGCGACTTCTTTCGAATGAAAAACAGCACCGCGATAAAGTATCCCAAGGAGATCACGTTGGAGAGCGCCGTTGCGATGGCGGCTCCCAGCGCCTCCTGCCCCGGCGGCAGGAGCACAAACATAAACAGGGGGTCGAGCACAATATTCGAAATGCCGCCCAGGGCAATTCCCGCACTCGCATGCAGAGAGCGGCCCTCTGCGCGGATCAGGTGCGAAAACAGCACGCCGACGGAAGTTGCTATTCCCCCCAGTGCAACTGTGCAGACCAGGTATGCAACCGCATTGACGTGAACAGCGGGATTCGTCCCTCCGAGCAGGTCGACAAAGAAATCCCGCGCCAGAAACGCAAAGGCCGCATATCCCACCGTAACCGCCAAGCATCCCCAGAAGGCAAATCCTGCGGCGGCCTTGGCTCGGTCCGGTTTTCCAGCTCCCATTGCCCTTGCAATCACGCTGGCGCCTCCCACCCCAAACAGGTTGGAAATCGCAGATAAAAACATAAAAGCCGGCATACACACCGTAACGGCAGCCAGCATTGCATCATTTCCCGAGAGACCGACAAAAAAGGTGTCTGCCATGTTGTAGATCACAAGAATGATCTGCCCAACAATAGTGGGAAAAGCCAAGCGGAAAATCGCGCCGGATACGCTGCTCTTTTCAAACAGCTCGCATTCGTTTGTGGCTTTCACAAGAGTCACCCCATTTCCTGCCGTCTTCGGGAAGAAAACCCGTTCTCAGCCGCTGCGCGGCCTGCCCCTTGTCTTTTTCTCAGCGCAGTGTCCGCTCCACATGGGGAGCTGTGCAAAAAAGCAAGAGAAATACGCACGCTTCCCACCTGTGTGAACAGGCGAGAAACGTCGTTTAGGGTTATATTTGCTATAGTATGGATTTTGGAGAAAAAAGCAAATAAAAGTTATATATCCGGAAATAACAAATCGTTATATTGATTTCCTAAATTATTCACTGTCAAGTAAGTATATTTCTATTGTATTCATTATTTATCAATGTCATTTTCTTAGATTCTCTTTATTTTTAAGTGAAAACTTCTCTTGGATTTTTGCGTGAAATCCCCCAAGCCCTGGGTGATACTCAAAAAATCAGCAGACTTTGAGAAGAAACAATAAAAAAAACGAATGCAAAAGAATCAAAACAGAATCTTCCTTTTCTGCAAGACGTACCTTTCCTCTCTTTCATGCGGGGGTTCCGCCCTCCCCGTTTCACACAAAACACGCCCTCCCCTCAGGCTCTTCTTTCAAATCCAAGGGGAGGGCGTGTATTATTTTGAAACGGAAAAATGCAAAAAGGGAGTCATAAAAACCGGGCTTTCCTGACGCAGACATCTGATGGGAACCGGCAGTCCTCATCCCTTCTGCTTGGCCGGGGTTGTCCGCAACAGGAGCTCTTCGTAGATCTCTCGGGTGGCAGCCGGATCAGCCCCGCCGATCACCAGCGTTTTCCCTTGCACCTTCAGCAGCACGCAGGCATTGTTTTTTGTATAGGAATAGCGGGTGTAGGTTCCGAGTTCCTCACTCTGGAAGGTTCCCATCAGGAGTCTCGCCGAACCGAATCCCATCGTTCGAAATCCCGGACGGCATTCCTCCCGATATTCCACGCTGGAAATGTCGGCATAGTCCACCGTCAGATCTGCCCAATACGAGGCCTCAACGGTGAAACTCGATTCCTCCCACCGAACTTCCAGATCTCCTGTGAACAAAAGTCCCACAAGGAATACGGTAAGGCAGCCAAGCAGAATCACCACGATACGGCCCTGCGGCTTCTTCCACAGAAGCTCTGTTTTTTCCGGCACAAAGCCGGAAGCCTTTTGTTTTTTATGATACAAATAAGAATATGCAATCGGCGCCCCCGCTAAAAGCAGGATCACCAACGGAAGGAGCCAGGGACTGGACAACTGCGGCACAAAGCTGCTGACCAGCAAGAGCAATCCTCCCAGCACCCATACCTTTCCCGCAAAGCGATGGGTTGCATTCCAGTTTTCCTCACTGGCCAGCGTCCAGCTCACACGGATCCCGATGGTATAATTCTGCCTGTATTTCGGCAGATAGTTCCCGATGATAAGAAACAGCAGACCGGTAAAGAGATGGATCATCTTTTGAATCTGAAAGGGTTTTCCTGCCGCAATCAGATAGAATATGCCTGCGATGAAAAGCGAAACTATCGGACAGATCCACCAGACCATCTCCAACACCTTTTGGCTCTGCTCCCTGTCTCTTTGATCTCTCAGGGTAAAGTAGATACAGAACCAGTGTACGGCAAGCAGCATCACCGGAATCCCAAGCAGGGAAAAGAGGCCCCCGTTCCAACCGGATGTCAGCCCATCCGCTCCCCACAGGGCTGCCAGACGCTCTGGCTGTGTTTTCTGCCAAAACAGCGCGATCAAACTCGGAAGAATAATCACGATCGAGGAGCCCCACAGCTTCCACCTATTGCTCTTTATCATCTTGCTCTCCTTTCAGTTCGGTGATCCAGAGCATCACGTCCTCCAAAACAGAGGTGTTGATCTCATAGAACCGATACTTTCCCACTCTGGTATCCCGGATCAAATCTGCTTCTTTTAAAACAGAGAGATGTCTGGAAATCGAGGCGCCTGTCACGGAAAACTCCTCCACGATTTCGCCGGCAGATCGTTTTCCCTCTCGCAAAAGATTCAGGATCTCCCGACGAATCGGATCGGCCAGCGCCCTCAGTGTTTGCTGCAAACCCATCAATCATTCCTCATTTAACATTTAGTCTAATTGTTAAATATAATATACCTTCTCTTTTCCTTTTTGTCAAGTCTCTTTTCTCCTGTCCAAAAAACACGATATCTCCTGAACAAGGTGCCTTTTTCAAAAAAGAGACGAGAGAATCTCTTCTCTCGTCTCTTTTTGTTTTATCCAGCTGCTACGGATGGGGCGTCCTCTGTCTGTATCGCCCGCATCACAAGATTTACTTGACTGTGCCGCCGGTTTCTCCATAGCGGTTGAGCGGACGGCGCTTGTGCTCGCTTCTGCTGTGATACCTCTCGATAATGGCGTCGGCCTTTTGGTCTCCGCAGGTTCCTTCGGCAATCACTTGATCGATCTGCGCATAGGTCACACCCATATCCGCCTCGTCGGTCTGTCCCTCAAAGAGCCCTGCCGAGGGAGCTTTGCGGATAATATTGGCCGGCGCATTGAGGTATCTCAGGAATTCATAGACCTCGGTCACGGTGAGATCGGCAATGGGATTGAAGTCAAAAGCGCCGTCGCCCCACTTGGTGAAGTATCCCATATAGTATTCGCTCTTATTGCCGGTTCCCGCCACAAGATATCCCAGGCTTTGTCCGATGGTATAGAGCGTGGTCATGCGCAGACGCGGTGCAATATTGGAAGAGGCCGCGTCGGTCACTGTGATTTTTTCTTCGATCGTTTCCAGCATAGCTGCTTTGACGGCAGTCAAATCCACCACGATGTTCTCGATCCCAAACTGCGCGGCAAGCGCCACAGCATCGTCCAGGTCTTCCCCGAAGTTCCGCTTCGACTGGCAGGGCATGCAGACCGCCAGCACCTGCTCGGTCGCCTTTTTGCAGAGGATGCCGACAAGCGCCGAATCCTTTCCGCCCGAATTCCCAAACACAATGCCCTTTGAGCCGCTGCTCTTCAACAACTCCTGAATATATGCGACCCGCTCGCGCAGTTCCTTCTCATAGTCGCGCATCTTTTTCCCTCTTCTCTTTCATCGTATCCTTTTGTCCGTTTGTCACAAATGCTTTCCCTCGCCCCGCCTCAGGGTGCTTTTATCCGAAAAGCCGCTTTGCCTTTTCAGATCGATTCGCGGGTTTTCTCCTCCGCCTCGTCCAGAAGCTTGTGCTTCGTATCCCATAGCTTCTGAGAGAGATCCACATAGTAATGGTGCGGATTCTCAAAGCGGGTCACTTCATCCCACAGCGTTTCCTGCTGCTTCATGCAGTAAGTGCGGATTTCCTCGATGGTGGGAAGATCGTAGACCAGCCTGCCCTGATCGAATACGCGAACCATCAAATCCTTTGCCTCGAAATTTTCCACTTTCTTGCGCTTCCAGGTATAGTCGGGATCAAAGAGCTCATAGGGCTTTTGATCATCCAAAACCTCGTCGTGGACGCAGAGCACATCGGCGATCGCCTTTCCGTTTTCCTTGTCGAAAAGCCGGTAGGGACGCTTAAAGTGCGGCGTGGTGATCTTGGCTACGTTTTCACTGATTTTGATCTTCGGCACAATCGCTCCGTCTTTTTCCACTGCCACGAGCTTGTAAACTCCTCCCAAAACAGGGTCGTTCTTGGAGGTGATCAGACGCTCGCCCACGCCGAAACTGTCTACCTTTGCTCCCTGCAGGATAGTATCCCGAATGATATACTCGTCGAGTGAATTCGAGGCCGTGATCTTGCAGTCGGGGAATCCCGCCTCGTCGAGCATTTTTCTGGCCTGCTTGCTCAGATACGCGATATCCCCCGAGTCGATCCTGATTCCCGAAGGACGGAACCCGCGGGGCACGATCTCCTCTTTAAAAACCCGAATGGCATTGGGCACTCCGCTTTTCAGCACGTTGAAGGTGTCGACCAGCAGCACCGTCGAAGCGGGGTATTCTCTGGCATAGGCGCGGAAAGCGTCAAGCTCAGTATCGAACATCTGCACCCACGCGTGCGACATGGTACCCAGTGCTGGAACGCCATACAGCCGATCGGTGATGGTACAGGCCGTTCCGATACAGCCGGCGATGTAGGCGGCGCGGGCCCCGAGCAACGCGCCGGCATAGCCCTGTGCGCGGCGGGAACCGAATTCCATCACAGCTCTTCCGGCGGCCGCGCGCACGATACGGCTGGCCTTGGTGGCAACCAACGTTTGATGATTGATGGTGAGCAGGAGCATGGTCTCCAGCAGATGGGCCTGCGCGGCGGGACCGCGCACCGTGACCAGCGGCTCGTTGGGGAAAACCGGAGTTCCCTCCGGAACGGCCCAAACATCGCAGGAAAATTTGAAGTTGCGCAGATAATTCAGAAATCCCTCTGAAAACTGACCTTTCCCGCGCAGGAATTCGATATCCTCGTCGGTGAAGCTCAGATTGGAGAGATATTCAACCGCCTGCTCCAGTCCTGCCGCAATGGCATACCCTCCGCCATCGGGAAGCTCTCTGAAATAGAGGTCGAAATAGGTGATCTGATCCTGCATTCCGTTTGCAAAGTAGGCGTTTCCCATCGTCAGCTCATAATAGTCGCAGAGCATGGATAGATTGGGATTGAAAGGATTCTCCACTGCACGCATCGCTATCTTCCTCCAAAGCATAGTATCGTTTCATCCGGAATCAGTGATTCCCAGGTTTTCTTTCGATTTTCAACGGGATTTCGGCGTGAGATTCTGCTTCCGCTCCGTCATCCGGTTTCATTGGCAGGATGGAGCGTCTCCTCATAAACGGTCAGTGCGTTCCCATCGAGGCGCGCCCGCAGCCTACCGGTCCCGTCGTAAAACAACGAACCAACCCGCGTCAAGGGCAGCGCCGATATCTCCTCCGGGACGGTCGTACCCCCGCCCTCGATCAGGTAAAAGGCATCATATTGCGGCAAATCATCGGCATATTCCGGGTAGACCTGTCCCTGCGCCAACGGCGTGGTCTCGGGGACTTCAAGGCGTTGCAGTTTTTCCCGTAGCGCACCAGTCAGCGCCCATCTGCTCTCGGTCACGCCATGCAGATGCTCATGCCACTCATAGTTTTGATCCGGGAGATAGCAGGGCGCCAGGTTGAGCAGCGCCACCCGATTCGCATCCTGCGGCAAAACGGCGGAAACCGCCGTGAGCAGCACATCGTCCTGCTCAGCTGTAAGGCGGTAGTCAGAAAGCTCGGAAATACCGGCAAGCAACATCACGGCGGCCAACATGCCCGAACAGATCCGAAGAAGCCCTTCCGACGCCCGCAGCGCGGCGCCTGCCAACCGCAGCAGCGCATCCCCCATTATGGCAAGTCCTGGAAGCGCCGCGCCCAGCGCCCGCAAACCGATCCAAGGGCCGGCAACCACAAAGAAGGGGGCAAAAGAGGCCGCTGTCAGCAGCGCTCCGATGAAGAGCGCAAGCAACGCCCGTTTTCTTTCTCCCCAAGTGTGCAGATTCTCTGCAAAGGAGAATCCCTCTTCCTCTGCATTGCGGCATGCTGCAGACCGCTGAAGGGCGGGAACAATCAACACAAACAGGAACAGCAAAAGCAAAACGGAAACATGCCGATCTCCCAAAACCGAAGGGAGCCGCCGCAGCGCACGCATGGGAAGCGCAGCAAGCGCCTTCCCGAGCGCCCCGAGCTGATGGCTCACCTCGGGAAGGTGCAGGGAAACGTAGCCTGCATCCCGAAAAGGAAGTATAAGCGCAGCCCGACCACCATAGAGAGCCGAGGGCCCCATTGCGGTGCAAAAGGCTGTATATCCCGCAAAAGCCGCACAGGGCAGGATCAGCGACAGAGCTGCACAGAGCAAACTCTGCGCCGCCGCCAGGCCGCACAGCGCCGTCATCCCTGCGGCGATCACAAAGCACTGCTCATAGAATCCCGCCGCAAGCAGACAGCAAAGTCCGCTCACCGCAATCAGGGCAGGCCGCTTCCCGCAGGAGAGCGCACATCTCCCTGCCAGCGCGGCCAAAAAAAGCCCGGGAATCACCCGTGTGGCGGCCGAAAGCCAATATGTCGCCTCGTAGTTCACAGGCAACAGCAAAAACAGAAACACAAAGAGGGGGCTTGTCCCCACCGTTTCATCCAGCACCTTTTCAAGCAGCAGCGCACTCGCTGTGAACACAAGGGCGAGCAGCACCTGCGCTCCAAAGAGATTGGGCCAGAATTTCGACCAGAGCGCAATGTCCAGCACCCCTGCCAACGGCCTTGCCGCAAGCAGCCCCAGGCGCTTTGTCGCCTCGGCCAAGCCCCCCATCAAGGAAGCATAATTGAAGTATTGGATGTGATCGTCCAGAAGGGGCAGGTAATCAAATCCAAACAGGGCAAAACGTAAAAGCGCCAAACCGAAAAGCGCAGCAAAGCGCAGCGGAGCTCGAAAGGGCCCCGTATATGTCGTCTGCGCTCTGTCACGCACCATACCTGCGCCCCTCCCGCTTCGCTGGATTCTCTTTCACTATCCCTGCTATTGTAACGCATCCAAAAAGATTTTGCAAATGAATCCGCACAATGTTTCTTCAAATCCTCAAAAACCCTTTCTCCACTTCTCCACTTCTGTTCCTCCGTTTTCCCTGTCTTTTCATGGCTTTCGAACCACTTCAACTTTCTCTTTTTAATTCAAGACAAAGAGCCACTCCCGTTCTCGGGAGTGGCTCTTTTTTGAATCTTCAGGGGCAATTCGCTTCCGGCTTACGCCTTCGCAGCCTTGCCGATCTCCATGCCGCGCTCAAACGCAGCCTGGTTCAGGGGATTCAGCTGAG
>JAFRSP010000042.1 GCA_017427525.1 Clostridia bacterium | reverse complement strand
GACGTCAATATGATCGACCCCTTCCACTTGGAAACCTATGGAACGGTCGCCGTGAACTACAATCGTGATGTGGAGATCTTCCCTGTTGTGAGCGCTATTTTCGAGCGCATCTTCGGCAAATGCCCGTATCAGTCCCCCACCGATATGGGTGTGAACCAGGCGGGAAACTGCATCATTGACGATGCGGTTTGCTCCGCTGCCTCGCGCCAGGAGATCCTGCGGCGCTACTATGCCACCTTCTGTGATATCAAGACCGGCCGCATGGAGGAAGACGCCATGTACCGGATGGAGCTTGTGATCAGTCAGGCGGGTATTTCTCTCAACGAACGCCGTTGCGTCAAACCCGCCTTGGATCGTGCAAACGATACCGGCGCGCCCGCCACCGCCATCGAACTGCCGGACGGAACGATCGTCACGGGAAAGACCAGTCCTCTGTTGGGCGCAACCTCGGCCGCTCTTCTCAACGCCCTCAAGCACCTTGCGGGTCTGGAAGACGAGGTTTTGCTGATTTCCCCCGCCATCATCGAACCCATTCAGGCGCTCAAGGTCGGGCATCTCGGCAATCACAATCCCCGTCTTCACACTGACGAAACCCTGTTGGCGCTCGCCATCTGCGCCGTGACCGATGAGCGCGCGCAGCGCGCTATGGATCAGCTTCCCAAACTGAAGGGCTGTGAGGCGCACTCCACCGTGATCCTCTCCCAAGTGGACAGCGATCTGATGCGAAAAATCGGGATCCGTCTCACGACAGAGCCGGTCTATCAGGGCAAGAAACTCTATCACAAGCAATAATCCGCATCGTTTTCAAAGCCTTGCGGCGGACTCCCCGTGGGTTTTAAAGTTCCCGGTCTCGTCCGGAAAACGAACCCCCTATCTCGTCGAGAATTCTTTTGAAGCCGGTACTTCTTTTGACCGTTCTGCCAAAAGGAGAACCGGCTTCCTCACCTGTCTCTATTTTATCTGTTGTACGCTTCACACGGTTTTTGGCCCAGCCGAAGCCGTGTGCCACACCTGCCTAGTTTTTAAAGGCTATTTCCCCTGCAAAGGAGGTTCTCCATGCAGGAAGTCTCTCGTCCCCCCCGCCCCTCGCGCAGTCTTTCCCCCTTTTCCGACAAAGAGTTTCTGCGCATCCTCGTCACGCTGGCTCTTCCCATCGTAATTCAGCGCCTTCTGATCTCCTCGGTCAATCTGCTCGACTCGGTCATGGTGGGCCGTTTGGGAGATCTTGAGGTCGCCGCCGTTGGGATCGCAAATCAACTCTATTTCGTCTATGCTCTGTTCCTCGAGGGAATTGCGGGCGGATGCAGCATCTTCATTTCTCAATATTGGGGCGCGGGCAAGCGCGAAAGCATCCTGCACGTGCTCGGCATGGGAATCTGCGCCGTCAGCATCACAGGATTTCTCTTCTCCTGTCTGGGGCTTTTCACCCCACATCTTGTGCTCTCACTCTTCTCGCGGGCAGAGGATGTGCTCGGCGCGGGAAGCCAATATCTCGCCATCATCGGCTGGAGTTATCTCGTCACAGGAATCTCTTTTATTCTGGCCGCGGCCCTGCGCGCTATCGGAAACTCCAGGCTTCCCATGCGCATCAGCGCCTTTTCCCTCTCGCTCAACGCCATCTTCAACTATCTTCTGATCTTCGGAAAGGGCGGCTTTCCCCGCATGGGAGTTCGCGGCGCGGCGCTCGCCACTCTGATCGCCCGCTTTGCGGAGTTTTTTCTCCTCTGCGCTGCCATCTTGCGAAAAGGTTCCCCCCTGCGCGGAAGGGCCCATGACTATTTCTCTTTTCACGCCTCTTTTGCGATGCGCGTCTTTTCCACCTCTCTGCCTGTGATGCTCAACGATATGTTTTGGGGAATCGGATTCACCCTCTACACCGTCGCCTATGGTCTTCTCGGCACCAATGCCCTCGCCTCAACCCAGATCGCCCGCAACATTGAGCAAATCTTTCTAGTATTTGACTTTGGCATCGCCTCCGCAGCTCTGGTGATGGTGGGCAATCTGATCGGCGCCGGTCAGTCTGACAAGGCCAGGGACTATGCCCGCAAGTTGATTCTGATTTCACTTGCAGTCGGTGTTGGAATGGGTCTGATTCTCTTCTGTTCGGCCCCCTTCATTCTCACCTTCTATCAAGTCTCGCAAACGGTCGCCAAGGATGCGATCTCCATCCTGTATCTTTTTGCCGCCACGCTTCCCGTTAAGGTGGCAGCCAGCACCGTAATCGTCGGAATCTATCGCGGAGGCGGTACCGCAGCCTATGCGGCCCGCAGCGAGCTCTTTGCACTCTGGATGGTCGGCCTGCCTCTCAGCTTTTTCGGCGCGACTGTTTTAAATCTTCCCATCACACTCCTCGTACTCTGCCAGTTCTCTGAAGACCTTGTGAAACTCACGCTCGGGCTCATCCGTCTGCGCAGGGGAGACTGGATCCGTAGCGTGCTCTAGACTCTTTCATTTTTATTTTGGATTCTTGAATTCCCAGTCAAAATCGTATTCCATTCTTCAACTGCTTAAAGATGTTAGTTTGATTGTTTGCTTTGCATGTTTATTCCTTAAATTTTTATTTCTTGCATTTTTATTCTCTATTGTCTTGACAATTCCCCCTGAATCGCCTATAATGGCCTAAGTATTCACAGCCTCCTATCTCTAATTTTTATTCAATTTTCGGCATTTCTTACTAAAATCGCAGCTAAGGGGAGTCTTGTTTTGGCGATCTATACAATCTTTTCCCAGTACTATCATTATTTTCTGCGTGGAACCAAAGTTACCGTTGCCCTGTCGTTTTTCACGGTGCTGCTCGGTTCCCTGCTCGGCAGCATTCTGGGCGTGATGCGGCTTTCGAAATCGAAGATCCTCAGTGGATTTTCCAAGATCTATGTCACCATCATCCGCGGGACGCCTCTTTTGGTACAGCTCTACATCGTCTATTTCCAGCTCGACTTTCTCACCTACCCGAGGGTTATTTTTTTCGGCATGGATCTCGAGCGCAGTATGCCCTGCATGATCGCGCTGTCGCTCAATTCGGCTGCCTACGTGGCTGAGATCATTCGGGCGGGAATTCAGGCCGTGGACAAGGGGCAGGGCGAGGCCGCACGTTCGATCGGCATGACGCCCTCGCAGGCCATGCTCACCATCATCCTGCCGCAGGCAATCAAAAACATCCTTCCTGCCATTGGCAACGAGTTTGTCACCATGATCAAAGAAACGGCGGTTGTGCAGTACCTCGGTGTGACCGACCTGATGTATAACAACGGTATTGTCACCACCGCAACATATAATCCGCTCCCCTGCTACTATATTTCCGCCATCATCTACCTGATTCTCAACCTTGTGATTGGAGGCGGAATCAACGTATTCGAAAGGAGGCTGAGAAGCAGTGACTGAGGAAAAAACGCTTCTCATCGAAGTGAATGGCCTGCGAAAAAGCTTCGGAAAGCTCGAGGTCCTGCGAGGCATTGACGAAAAAATCTACAAAGGCGAAGTCGTTGTGATCATCGGGCCCTCCGGCTCGGGCAAATCGACCTTCCTGCGCTGCCTGAACCGTTTGGAGGAATCAAGCGGCGGCCATATCATTTTTGAGGGCACCGACATCACCGATCCAAAATCCGATATCAATAAACTGCGTCAGAAGATCGGCATGGTGTTTCAGCAGTTCAATCTCTTCAACAACCTCTCGGTGATCGACAATATCACCATCGGCCCCATCAAGGTCAAGGGGATGAGCGAGGAAGCAGCCAAAGAAATCGCCATCCGTCTTTTGACCCGCGTGGGCCTGCTCGACAAGATCGACGCCTTCCCCTCCCAGCTTTCCGGCGGTCAGAAGCAGCGAATCGCGATCGTGCGAGCCCTTGCCATGGAGCCCGATGTGATGCTCTTTGACGAGCCGACCTCGGCACTTGACCCCGAAATGGTGGGCGAGGTGCTCGACGTGATGAAGGCGCTGGCAGCCGACGGCATGACCATGGTGGTGGTCACCCATGAGATGGGCTTCGCCAAGGAGGTCGGCGATCGCGTGATCTTCATCGACGAGGGGGTCATCCTCGAAGAAAACAATCCGAAGGAACTCTTCTCCAACCCACAGCATCCCCGTACACAAGACTTCCTGTCGAAGGTGCTTTCCTAAGCGTTTTCTCATGCGCTTTCTGCGCAGTCTGCGGACAGATTTTAGAAAGAGGGTCACATAAAATGATTCCATCAGAGATCCTGTTCCTCAAGCAGGAGGACGTTATCAAGGCCGGTTTGCTGGATATGAAACAGATCCTCAGCGCCTGCGAAAAAACCTATGAGCTTTTGGGGAAAAACGAGATCATCAACCACCCCAAGGTCAGCACACGGATTCCTGACCCCGTCAACTGGACCTCGTTTTTCAATTCCATGCCCGCCTATATCGGCGGTGACGTCAAGGTGGGCGGCATCAAGTGGGCCAGCGAATCCAAACAGAACGCCCTCACGCCCGGTATTCCCTACGGCATTGATATCACCATCCTGAGCGATCCCGACACCGTGCTTCCCTTCTGCATTTTAGACGGCACCCTGATTACGGCCATGCGGACCTCTGCCGTCTCCGGTCTGTTTGCAAAATATACCGCGCCGAAAAATGCCAAGGTCGCAACCCTGATCGGGGCAGGCGTGATCGGCCGGACCGCAATCATGTCTGTCAACGAAACCGTTCCCACCCTGGAGACCATCTACCTGTGCGACCTCGACCTCTCCAAGGCCGAGGCCCTCGCCAAAGAATTTGAGGGAAGCTGCAAGGCCAAGATCATCCCCTCGACAGACAGCAAAAGCTGTGCACAAAAATCCGAGCTCATCATCACCCAGACCACAGCCAGCAAGCCCTTCATCCAGCCCGATTGGATCCTCAGGGGTGCAACCTGCATCCAAATGGCCTCCAACGAGGTGGAGCTCGATGTGGTCCGGCAGGCCGATCAGGTTTTTGTCGACTACTGGAAGCAGATCATCACCAACCCCGGCAAGGCCGTTGCGCAGCTGCACAGCGCCGGAGAGCTGGAGGAGAGCGACGTGGTTGAACTGGCCCAGCTGGTACTCGGCAACCATCCCGGCCGAAAGAGCGCCGACGAGACCCTCTACTGCTCTTCCATGGGACTCGGCGCTCTCGATATTATGATCGGTTATACCATCTATCAGAATGCAAAGAAGATGGGCATCGGCACAAAGCTTGCCCTGTGGGATAGCCCTCTTTGGGAGTAATGGCAAAGCGGCGCGGCCTCCATCGAACCCCTTTTGCTTATTCCCGTTACTTGCACCGTGAATCGTCCTGAACTGCTCGCTTGAAGCAGCGACGGATCGACTCCAAGATCATGGAGTGTTTGATTCTTATCGATAACAGACCAACCGAAATCTGCTAAGAAATGAGGGAACGAACATGAAAAAAACACTTGCGCTTTTTCTGTCTCTTCTTCTGCTCTTCAGTTTTGCCGCCTGCTCCAAAACTGAATCGGACGATGGCGGTCAGGATGCGCAGACCGAACTGACCAGCGTTGAAAAAATCAAGCAGAGCGGCAAGCTTCGCATGGGCACATCGGCCGACTATCCTCCCTTTGAATATCATATGCTGGTCGATGGCAAGGACGACATCGTCGGCTTTGATATCGAGCTTGGCAAGCTGATCGCAGAGGAGCTCGGCGTGGAGCTCGAAATCACCGATATGGGATTCGACGCCCTTCTCATGAGCCTGCAGAGCGATAAATTTGACGTTGTGATCGCCGGCATGACCTATAAGCCCGAGCGCTACGGTCTCTTCTCCGAGTCCTACTATACCGAGGGCCAGGCCGTCCTAATCCGTTCGGAAGACGCCGACAAGTTCACCAAGGCCGAGGACCTGGCCGGCCTCACCATCGGCGCACAGAAGGGCACCGTGCAGGCTGACCTCGCAAAAACTGCCGCCGAGGGCGTTACGGTTCTGGAGCTTGTCAAATTCCCCGATTTGGTCACAGAGCTCAAGAACTCCAAGATCGACGCCATCGTGGTGGACTATGTGGTGGCTGAAGACTATCTCTCCGGCAACGAGGATCTCATGATCTCGAGCATAGAGCTGGAAGACGGGCTGGTCTACAAGGGCGTTGTGGTGCAGGAGGGCAATACCGATCTGATCGACGTGATCAATCCCATCATTGAAAAGGGCCTTGCCGACGGCTCCTTTGCCGAACTGATGCAGGAGGCCAAAGACAACGCACAGTATGAGATTCCCGTTGCATAAGAATCGTCAGAGGGCAGGCTCATCCCTGTCAGCAAAAACGGAGGGGACATCCCCTCCGTTCTTTTTCTCTTTTTTTGTGCAGACGCTCTGCCCCTATAAGGCATTTCCTCTCTTTAAAACAAACCTGTGCGATTGCAGCCGCACAGGTCTGTTCCTCAAGCCCCACAACGCGGGGTCATTTTCGCTTTACTTGTGGTAGCCGGTCCCCGCCAAAATCGTCTGGGCTCGATAGAGCTGCTCGCACAACATCACCCGCATGAGCTGATGGGGGAAGGTCATGGGGGAAAACGACAGCGTCTCATGGCAGGCGGTGCGCACCGCCTGCGACATCCCGTTGGAACCCCCGATCAGAAACACGATCTGCGAGTATCCCTGCAACGGGAGGTTCCCAAGCAGCTGTGCCAAGCTCTCTGAACTGCGCGGCTTTCCCTCGATAAACAGCCCGCAGACATAGGCCCGCTTGGGCAGACGGGCGAGCATCTCCTCGCCCTCCCGTTCAACGGCACGTGCAATTTCTCCCGGATCCGGTCTCTTGGGCAGGCGCTGCTCCGGCAGTTCAATGATCTCGAGCCCACCGAACCGCCCCATCCTCTTGCAGTATTCGGCGCAGGCCTCTCTCCAATATCGTTCATCCAATTTGCCCACCGCCAGTATCGTATGCTGCATCCCTTGTCAACTCCTCATCCAAAGGAAATCACGCCGTCCGACGGTCTGCCCGGCGCGAGGGGAAGGGTCAGATCGGGGCTCTCAGTCTTTCGAATCCGAAGATCGGGCTGCTCTCGAGCCGGGGGGCGACATCCACCGTGACCTCCCCGGGCCGTACTCCCATTTCAAGCAGTCTGCCGCACACCGCCTCGATCGCAAGCCGAGGCAGATTGTTGACGCTCGAAAGATGCCCCAGCAGAAAATGTTCGCAGCCCTGCTGCACGAGCCGGCAGCAGAGCTCGCCGCAGGCCTCGTTTGAAAGGTGCCCTTCGTCTGAGAGGATCCGGCGTTTTAAGTAAGGCGGATAGGGGCCGCCGATCAGCATATCCACATCGTGGTTGGACTCGACCAGGGCAAAATCCGCTCCCCGCAGGCCGTCCAGAACCGTCTGGGTCACATACCCCAGATCGGTCGCCATGGCGAAGCATCCACTCACACCCTCGATTCGAAACCCGAGACAGGGCACGTCGTGCGGCACGGAAAAGGGCTGCACCTGAAACCCCGCAATCTGAAAGGGCCCCTGCCCCGAAAAGGCGGTGAAGCGGTCGGGCATCACGGTTCCCAGCTTGACGCACAGGCTGAGCAGGGTCGCCCTTTCCCCAAAGATGGGCACCCCCGTGCTCCGCGCAAATTGGGCAAGCCCCTTGGTATGGTCGCTGTGCTCATGGGTCAGAAGCAGTCCTGACAGCGCCGCAGGCGACGTTCCCAGCTCTTTCAGTCGGCGGCTCAATTCCCGAAAGCTGAGGCCCGCATCGATCAGCAGCCGGCTGCTTCCCTCCTCCACATAAACGGCATTCCCACTGCTGCCGGAAACAAGCGTGCAAAAACGCATGGGTTTTTCTCCTCTGTTTGCCTTTTTAGGCTCCCTGCGCCATAAGCGCGTTTTCACGAAGCAGGGGCTCACGGGCTTTCTTAAGCAGGAAAGAACGGGCGGCGGCAAAGCCGCTGCCCGCCCAAATTGTCTCTTTATTTCTCACGATCGGCAAGCCGGAGCGGCGGAAATTCCGATCAGTTGGCACGCTCCAGCGCTGCGCCATCCGGAATCTCCACCAAGCGGATCTCCGCACCCACAGACTTCAGCTTGCGTACGATATCTTCATAGCCCCGTTCGATATAGTGGATCTCATCGATCACTGTGGTGCCCTCTGCACAGAGCGCCGCCATGATGAGAGCGGCTCCCGCTCGAAGATCCGGCGCGTGAACCGGGGCAGCATTGAGCTTTTCCACCCCTTCAAAAACGGCGATGCGCCCATCAACCGTGGCCTCTGCGCCCATGCGGCGCAGCTCATTGACATAGCGATAACGATTGTCGTAAATCCCCTCTGTGAGGATACTCGTTCCCTCTGCCATCGACATCAAAACCCCAAACTGGGGCTGCATATCGGTGGGGAAACCGGGGTAGGGCTGCGTTTTGAGGTTGATGCGGCGCATCCGCACGGAACTGTCTCTCCGGACGGTCACCGTATCGTCTCCCTCTTCGATCTCCGCGCCCATTTCGCTGAGCTTGGCCGTGATGGATTCCAGATGCTTCGGAATGACCCCTGTGACCGTGACTGCGCCGCCGGTTGCAGCTGCCAGAGCCAGATAGGTCCCTGCTTCGATCTGATCGGGAATGATGGAATAGGTGCAGCCGTGCAGTTGCTCCACCCCGCGTACCTTGATCACATCTGTTCCTGCCCCTGTGATATCCGCACCCATGGTGTTGAGGAAGTTTGCAAGGTCTACGATGTGCGGCTCACGGGCGGCATTTTCAATCACCGTCTGCCCCTTGATGAGAGCGGCGGCCAGCATGATATTCATGGTAGCGCCGACCGAGACCACATCGAGATAGATGGAAGCGCCGACCAGACCGTCTTTTGCTTCGACCTGCACGATTCCGCCTTCGGTGATCTGCACAGTGGCTCCCAGCGCCTCAAACCCCTTAATATGCTGGTCGATCGGACGAAAACCGAAGTCGCAGCCACCGGGCAGCGCCACCTCCGCCTTGCCGAATCGGCCGAGCAAAGCCCCGATCAGATAATACGAAGCGCGCAGCTTGCGCACCATTTCATATGGCGTTGGTACGTTCTGCGTATGCGTTGTATCAATTTCAACTGCATTCTTGTTGAGATACCGAATCCGCACTCCCATGCTCGCCAGAATATCGAGCATGTTTCGCACATCGCTGATCTGCGGCAGATTCTCGATGCGGCAGACTCCGCTGCACAGAAGCGTCGCCGGAAGGATTCCAAGCGCCGCATTTTTCGCTCCGCTGATGGGGATGCTCCCGTGTAGTTCATGCCCACCCGTGATGATATATTGCTCCATGTTGTCAGCCACCACTCTCTATCCATTGCTCCGGCCAAGGCGCGCTCGTTTCGCAGGCAGCACTGCCCGCCGCTCGCGCGCGGAGCTCTTTTCTCTCTATCGTCCGCTTACTTGGGAGGCTGCAGTTCCTGTTCCCTTGATCTGTCAATCCCGACAGTGGAGCAAACGAGCAGTCTCTCATTTTTTAAAACGGATTTATTGTTTATTATAGCACACGAAATCCTCAAATAAAAGCCCCATTCACTACAATTCCAGTAAATCCGGCGCTTCTTTTTCAATCTGTGAAAATCTCCCGCAAAGATTTGATTCAAATCGATCCTTGCTCCAGAAAAAACGTTGGACCGTGCCGCTTGATTCCCGCGCTTGATAGTCTATTTGCCTTCCTTTTTTTGCCTGACTGTAATCTGCTGCGCGGCTCTTCCAAATCATACAAGTTTCCTTCCCTGCGCTTATGCCGTTCAACCGGTTCTGTCCGCTTTTACCAGACGGAAGCAAACCCTGTTTTTCACAGTCTGCATCCTGCTCCCCTCCGCAAAAAGGCCCTGCAGAGCTTTTTGCCCTGCAGGGCCTTTTTTGATATACTGCACGTCTGGTTTTGTCCGGTTTCCTGCTACTTGCCCGCGCCGGCGGTCAGATACTCGTCAATGGCCTTCGCGGCGATTTTTCCGGATCCCATTGCCGAAATCACCGTTGCGGCTCCAGTCACTGCATCGCCGCCCGCATAGACGGCGGTGCGGGAGGTCAGCCCCTCTTCATTGACAATGAGTCCGCCATGGGAATTGACGTCCAGTCCTGCCGTGGTATTCTTGATCAGCGGATTGGGCGATGTGCCGATCGCCATGACGACGGTATCCACATCCAGGGTGTATTCGCTGCCCTTGATTTCCACAGGTCTGCGTCTGCCGCTCTTATCCGGCTCGCCAAGTTCCATCTTGATGCAGCGGATTCCTGTGACAAACCCGTTCTTGGGATCTCTGGGATCGTCGGGATTCGTATATCCAAGGATCTCCACCGGATTGCGCAGCAACTGGAAGTCCACACCCTCTTCCTGGGCATGCTCCACTTCCTCGGCACGCGCAGGCAGCTCTTCCATCGAACGGCGGTAGACGATATAGACCTTCTCCGCACCCAGGCGAAGCGCCGTTCTCGCCGCATCCATGGCGACGTTTCCGCCGCCGACCACGGCAATTCTCCCGCCCTTCATGATGGGAGTATCCGACTTGTCGAGATAGGCCTTCATCAGATTGCTGCGGGTCAGAAATTCGTTTGCGGAATACACGCCCTTCAGGCTCTCGCCCGGGATATCCATGAACCGGGGAAGACCAGCGCCGGAGCCGATGAACACCGCTTCAAATCCCATTTCAAAAAGCTCGTCGATGGTCAGCGTTTTTCCGATCACCACGTCGGTTTCGATCTTCACGCCCAATGCCTCGAGCGTTTCCACTTCTTTTGCCACAATGGCCTTCGGCAGACGGAATTCCGGAATTCCGTAAATCAATACTCCGCCGGCTGTATGGAGCGCCTCAAAAACGGTCACTTCATAACCCTTCTTCGCCAAATCACCCGCGCAGGTGAGACCCGACGGACCGGAGCCTACAATCGCCACACGGTGCCCGTTTTTGACCGGTGGCTGGATCGCCTCTTTGGTATTTGCATTGTGCCAATCCGCCACAAAGCGCTCCAGTCTGCCGATGCCGACTGGCTCGCCCTTGATCCCGCGCACACACTTGGACTCGCACTGGGTCTCCTGCGGGCACACGCGGCCGCAGACCGCGGGGAGGCTGGAGGTTTGATGGATCACCTGATAGGCGCCCTCAAAATCTCCCTCTCTGACCTTCTCAATAAAGGCGGGGATATGAATGTTGACAGGGCATCCGGAAACACAGGGCATATTCTTGCAGTTCAGACACCGAAGCGCTTCATCGATGGCCGTTTCCTGCGAATAGCCGGTTGCCACTTCTCCGAAATTGCGGATTCGCACCTGTGGATCCTGCACAGGCATCGGGTTCTTTTTGGGATTCATATTCGGCATGTCAGTTGCCCCCTTTCCGGAAGAGATTGCAGGCTTCCTCATAAGCATGGCGTTCAAAGTCGGCATACATTCTGCCTCTGGAGATGGCCTCGTCAAAATCAACCTCATATCCGTTGAACTCAGGCCCGTCCACACAGGCAAATTTGGTGACCCGCTTGCCATCCTGCAGCAGGCTGATGCGGCAGCCGCCGCACATTCCGGTTCCGTCGATCATAATGGGATTCATAGACACCGTGACCGGCACCCCAAAGGGCTTCGCCGCGAGCGTGACGAATTTCATCATGACAAGCGGACCGATGGTGATGATCCTGTCAAAGGTTTTTCCGCTCTCAAGCATTTCTTTGAGCGGAATGGTGACGTTGCCCTCCCGCGCATAGGAACCGTCGTCGGTCATGACGATCAGTTCGTCGGAGCAGGCGCGGAACTCGTCTTCCAGAATCACAAGGTCTTTCGTGCGGAATCCGATGATGCTGGTCACCTCAACGCCAAGGCGGTGGAACTCCTCTGCCACGGGCATGGCAATGGCGCAGCCCACACCGCCGCCGACGATGCAAATCTTCTGAATGCCTTCTGTTTTGGTCGCTTCGCCGAGGGGTCCGACGAAATCCTGAATGAACTCGCCCTCGCCCTTGTGATTCAGCTTTTCGGTTGTGGCGCCGACGATCTGAAAAATGATCTTCACCGTTCCCTCCTCGGGATTGGTGCCCGCCACCGTGAGCGGAATTCGCTCTCCTTCTTTGTCCACACGAAGGATGATAAACTGCCCCGGTTTTGCCTTTTTCGCAACAAGAGGAGCGAGAATCTCCATCTGTGTGACCGTTTCATTTAAGCTTTTCTTCCTGACAATTTGATACATCTTCTCAATCTCCCTCTTTCTCCCATTCTCTTTCGCCTTTCAGCGGAAGGAAAGCGGCTCTTTCCACGCACCGCTTTTTTGCATTTCCCGGAGGCCATTTCGGCATGCGGCATCCTGTGGAACAACCCGCGACGCCGACGACCCGTTCCATGAGATCAGAGTCGTTTTTCATGTTTGCTCACCTCCCACTCAGAATTCAAATCGATCCGAAGACCGACCGATCATCTCTTCCCTTCATCCCGTTCTCTGCTGCGCTTTGCAGCGTTTTTTCAGTTTTTCCGCCAAGGAGACGTTTCATGCAGATCTCTGCGAACGACGCGTTCTTCAAGCGGACAGCTTTGCACCCTTACCGTTTTTCAAACAATTCCTTGCCGACTCC
Source organism: Clostridia bacterium (assembly GCA_017427525.1). GTDB lineage: Bacteria > Bacillota > Clostridia > Oscillospirales > Feifaniaceae > Galloscillospira. The sequence goes on along the minus strand of JAFRSP010000042.1, from coordinate 12,072 downwards.
GCAGACCGGGCAGCGCCAATCTTCGGGCAGCTGTTCAAAAGGCGTTCCGGGCGCGACCCCGTTGTCGGGATCCCCCTTTTTGGGGTCGTAGATATATCCGCAGGGGCCACACTGATATTGTCCCATCTTTTCCGACTCGTTGTCAAGTGCTCCTGGCACGGAATCTTCTGCTCCCAGCAGGTTCTTTGCCAGTGCAGGAATCTCTGAAAAATCGCTCTCTTCCGGATTCCACAGGGAGCGGACGCTCTCTTCCACAACTTCAAACCCCGCCTCAGAGAGTTTCTCCTGCAGCAGCTTCACGCTTTCTCCGCTCCAGCCGTAGCAACCGAAGGCGGCAGCCTTTTTCCCTTTGAACTTGAGCTGCTTTAAGAACTCCAACCATCCTGCAACGCTTGACAGGTAGCTGTTGGAAACCGTCGGAGAACCGACGGCAATGGCCTTGGATTTGAAGACCTCGGTCATCACTTCGTTTTTATCGGCCTTTGCAAGCTGGAAGATTTTCACCACCGTATCGGGGCTCTGACTGTGGAGCTCCTGCGCAATACGGTGTGCGAGCTTGGCCGTTCCCTCCCACATCGTATCATACACCACAATGACCTGGTCTTCCTGATAGGCGTTTGCCCATTTCGCATAGAGCTCTACAATCTGTTCGGGACGTTCCCGCCAGATCACGCCGTGGGAGGGCGCAATGATCTCAATCGGGAGATTGAGGTCTGCGATCTCCATCAGTTTTTTCGCCACGAGCGGCGAAAAGGGGTTGAGGATGTTGACATAGTATTTGAGCGCCTCCTTGTAGAGCAGACAGGGATCGGCCTTGTCGTTAAAGAGCTCTTCCACGGCAAAATGCTGCCCAAAGGCGTCGTTTGAAAACAGGATGTTGTCGCCCGTGAGATAGGTCGCCATGGAATCCGGCCAGTGGAGCATACTCATTTCCATGAAAACCAACTGCTTGCCGTTGCCGAGATCCAGGGTGTCGCCCGTCTTGACCACATGGAAGTTCCATCCTCGCTTACCGTATTGCCCCTCAAGGCTTTTGACCGCGGCGGCCGTGCAGTAAATCGGGGTGTTTGGAATCTCGTCCATCAGGGCAGTGAGGGCGCCGGAATGATCGCATTCCCCGTGATTTGCAATGATATAGTCGATTTTGGAGAGATCGATCTCTTTTTTGAGATTCTCCACAAAATCAAAACGGTGCGGCGTCCAGACCGTGTCGATCAGCACGGTCTTCTCTTCCTCGATCAGATACGCATTTTGGCTGGAGCCGTTTCGAATGGAATAGTCGTCCCCGTGAAAGGTCTCAAGCTCCCAGTCGATCCAACCCACCCAGCTCACGTTGTTTTTCACATGTTTTCTCATATGATACCTTCCCTTCCATATTTGCAGCGTCCGACCCGCCAACAGGGCTGCGGATGGCTTTTCTCATTTGTTTGATTTTTCCCTGTGAATATATGCCCATCCTTCATCAGACACGTTTTCTGCAGAATTCGCCGTAGTTTTCGACGATCAGGAATCCTCTTCCTGCTGCGACACGGCCCCGCTGACCGCGTCCACCAGATAGCTGCCCGCTTCACATACGATGCGATAGGCCGGCGTGCAGGTCGCAGCGTTAAAGAGACCGCCGGTTTCCACCTCGTAGACGTTGCCGATCAAGGAGACCGTACAGGGCACCTTCTCCTCCTCCTGCATGTGCGCGGCAAAGAGCAGCAGAGCGTTGGCAGCATCCATCAGTTCCTGCGTGCTGCTGCTGCCCCGACTTGTGTCAAGCAGCCGTCCATGCAGGGCGTTTCCCTGAAGGCGCGTTACACAGCCTTCAAGCAAAACCCCTTTGTAGAGCTGACAAAGCCTGTCTCCTTCTATCTGAAGTTCGTTTTCGGAAAATCCGGACTTGATCAGAAGTTCTCTCGCCTCTTCCAAGCTGTTCAGAGTCTTTACTGGGACAAAGACAAAATCACTGGAGCCGGTGAGCAACACGCTTCCCTTTTCATTGCGAAACCAAATTCCCTCGCCCGCCACCGAAGGCTCCAGTGAGGGATCCTCCAGAAGGGCGCGGGCCATCGGATAGAGCATTTCCTTGGTGGAAACGTTTAGGGTGCTCAAGCCGATCCGGCGCTCCGGGAAAACAGAGCGTTCCACCGCGACCCCTCTGCTTTGCAGAAGCGAAATCGCATTTTCCACATATTCTTCATCCATATGGCTGCGCTGCCGCACCATTCCCGCCGTAACGGCATAGAGAAAGAGATTGACCAGCAGCAGCACTGCGATCAAAACGTTTTTCGCTTTTCCCCACTGCACGGTTATCCCCTCCTTCTCTCCGGAACCGCGGGCGCACGCCGACGCGTCTCCCATTTTTATATCTTTCTTTTGGTCCGCTCCCGACAGGTTCAGCTCTCCGGCTCAGCCTCTCCGGTCTCCTCAGGGGCAAGCTCCCGTATTCCAAACCGATAGGTCGGAAGCAGCTCTCCTCCCGACTGACGATCCTCATAGCAAAGCTGCGCCGTCGTCGGTGTGAGCCCTGTCGAAAGCTCCGCCATGCGCCACTGCCGGTCAAAATCGGCAAGACGGCATTCCCTTCCGATTGCATAGCTCCGAAACAGCATCTGAACATCTGAGAAAAATCCGCCTTCATAGCAAAGCGTCGCAGCATGGGGGTATCCTTCGCAATATACGGGCAGCCCGCATGCGACATAATCATAGTAGAGGTACAGCTTATTCTCTCTGGCGGAAAAGCTGCTTCCCGTAAATCGCAGCCCTGCGCCGACCGGATCCCCTGTCCCGGACAGGAGCTGATCGATCAGGGCATACCCGGCAAGCATGACCTCTCCCGCGGAAAAGCTCTCGCCTCCTCCCCCGGAAACGAGATCTTTAATCGCCACTCCATGGCGTGTTTCGGAGGCGCGAAAGTGCAGCGCCCCTTCGGGAGACAGCCGCAGAGAGCTATAGTTTTCCACATAGACCAAGGTGCCGTCCTGCTCCACATCACGCCGCGGAGTGCTGACATTATAAGAGAAAACCGGAAGCACCTTTTGCAAAACCGCCGTTTCTACCGCTCCGCTCTCATCGAACAGAGAGTTTCTGCCCGTGACCGTCTGGAGCCGTGCGGCGCGGGAAGCATAGATCGTCGCCGTTTCAAGCGTTGGATTTCCGCTTCTGCCGGAGATCTGTACCGGGATCAGCCCCGACGCTGCAGCAAGCTGCTGCCGGCAATCCCGATAGGTGATGCGCGCCGCATCGCCCTTGAGGGTATAGCACAGGGCGTGCTCCCCATCCATGCTGAGCATTACCCCGTCTTCCGTTTCGGTGAGCAGCAGATACCGGGTTTGGAATTTCAGGGGAACGGCCTCTCCCATAAGCAGCAGTGCCACATCAACAGGCAGCAGCCGTCCCAAATCGATGAGCAGCCCGTCTCTCTCCAGACACGACAGAAAACCCTGATCGGTATAGAAGGGCCGGCCATCCCTCAGAGTCTCCACAGCAAGCTCCAGCACCTCGCTCACCTGCGCCGCCTCGTTTTCGCTGCGGAAAAGCAGCATAGAGTCTCCCACATCCGAAAGCAGCACAACGCCGGAGGGCCAGAGCTCGCGCCCCGTCCCGCCCTGCAGACTGTCCTGCCGCGTTCCCGTGGAGCGAATGTCTCTGAGCAGCATCGAAAAACCGGAGAGGGTCCCTGTGGAGGTGGGGTAGAGCTGATTAAGCACCAGAATATAGGCCGATTGCAGCAGCATGGCAAAAAGCAACGCGGTCAGCACAAGGTTCTTGCCCCACTCGACATATTTCTCTTTCAATCGGCTCCCCCTCTCTTGCATCGTTTCAGGTATCTGCCCTGCGCAAATTTTCTCCGCGTATGGCGCGTTTTTATCTGTCCCCTGAAAATCAATCCTTTATGGCAGGAAGCTGCGTTTCAGAGGGAAGCCGCAGCGTGACCGTTGTGCCCACGCCCAGCTTGCTTGCGATGGAAATCTTTCCCTGATGCGCTTCCATGATCTCCTGCGCAATGGCGAGTCCCAGTCCGGTCCCGCCCATTTCTCTGGATCTGGCCTTGTCCACACGGTAGAATCGGTCGAAAATACGCTCCAGATCCTTTTCCGGGATTCCGATCCCGTTGTCTTCCACCGAAATCACAACTTCATCCTGATCCCTGCGCGCCTGGATCCTGATCCGTCCGCCTTCGGGCGTGTATTTGATCGAGTTGCTGACCACGTTGGTCAACACCTGCTCCAACCGCTCCACATCGCCCAGCATGCTGCCGGGCTCCTGGAGATCGAGTTCCAGCGCATGTCCTCTGCCGGCGGCCTCCATCCGCATGGCCTCATAGACCTGCCGAACCATCCTTTCCACTTCAAAACGCTGCGGACGCAGGTCGAGCTTGTCGTTGTCAAGCCGTGAGAGCAGAAGCAGATCTTTGACGATACGGATCATGCGGTCGGTCTCTCCAAGCACAACATGCAAAAAGGCCGTGCGATTCTCCTCCGGCAGGTCTTCGGTTTCCACCACCGTTTCGGTGTAGCTCTTGATGTTGGTGAGCGGCGTGCGCAGTTCGTGGGACACGTTGGCAATAAACTCCCTGCGGGAGGCATCGAGCCTGCGCTGCTCGGTCACATCGTGGATCACGACCACCACGCCGTGGAAAGGTTGCCCCGCCTCGTCCGGAAAGGTCAGCGGCGCAAAGGTCAGCAGCAGGATGCGTTTATCCAGCGTCACTTCCCGCGAGAGCGGCTCCGCGCTGTTTTGCAGCTCCTGCTGCGTGAGGCCGGTCAGAGGCGTGATGATCTGCGAAAAGGTGCTTGTTCCCTCCGCCATCTCCGCCGGCAGCATCTCTCTGGCCGCTCGGTTCACGTTGAGCAGCTGTCCCTCGCCGTCAAAGGCAGCGACGCCGTCGGTCAGATACAAAAAGATGGTTTCGAATTTGTTTTTTTCGTTTTCGGAATCGGTCAGGGTTGTCTTGAGGGTCTGCGCCATCTGGTTAAAGGTCTCGGTCAGAGTGCTGATCTCATCTCCGGAGGAAGCCGAGGGAATCGGATCGAAGTCTCCGCCCGCAACCCGCTGAGCGCCCGCCGTGAGCTGCACAATGGGGTTCGTGATGGTGCGTGCAAGCAGATAGGATAGGGCAACCGCGATCACCATGGTGACCACCATGGTTTCGATGATGAGCCGCACGATCTCCCAGGTCAGCTCCCGAACCTCGTCCTTACTGTCTTTGATATAGATCACATAGTCGTCGAGCGCCACGGCATAGTCCATGTAGCGTTCAGCTTTTCTGAGACTGCTGCCGGTCTCTCCGTTCAGCGCGCGCAGCAGATTAGGCGTCACCGAGAGGGCGCGCCCCAGTTCTTCGTTGCTGCCGGTAAGATAGATCCCCTGCCGGTCAAAGAGATAAAAATTCCGATAAGTGTCGATACCGAGCTGCGTGGAATAGAGCTCAAGCCTTGCATACAGCGGTTCAACCCCGCCTTTTCCCACCTCGTTGAGAGAGGCAAGGGTCTGTTCGTCAAAAAAGGTTTCCACCTGCCGCAAAAAGTCATCGTTGAAGAAGGACGTGACGTTATTGACCAGCATGGTGCCGACCACCAGCATCAGGGAAACGGCCAGCAGCGCCATGATGAGCACCATTTTCATCTGAAGGCTTCGCTTCATCGCTGCGTTCTCCTCTCTGAAGGGGTTTGCCGCCTCAGGCCTCCATGTAGTAGCCTGCCCCTCGCTTTGTCAAAATAAAATCGGGGTTTCCCGGGTCGTCTTCCACCTTCTCTCTCAAACGGCGGATCATCACATCGACCACGCGGGTATCTCCGAGAAACCCTTCGAATTCCCAAACCTGCTCCAAAAGCTGCTCCCTTGAAAAAACACTGCCGCGATGCTCCATCAAAAAGAGCAACAGTGCATATTCCTTAGCAGTCAGCTCCAGGATCCGGCCATCCTTGCTGATCTGCATCAGCGCATGATTGACCACAAGCCTCTGGCCCTCCGTTACGACCTGTTCGCCGACCTTTGCATAGTCGACCCTGCGCAGGTTTGCACGGATGCGCGCCTTGAGTTCATTCATGCTGAAGGGCTTCGTGATGTAGTCGTCAGCGCCGAGCTCCAGTCCATGGATCTTATCGAGCTCTTCTTCCCTGGCGGTCAGCATGATGACCGGCACGGTCTTCTTTTCGCGCAGAGCGGACAGGACCTCCCATCCATCCAGTCCAGGCAACATTACGTCGAGCAGGATCAGGTCGAATTCCTCTCCCAGGGCCTTTTCGAGCCCCGTCGTCCCGTCGGCTGCGATCAGGGTTTCATACCCCTCTCGGTTCAGATTAAAAGCCACAATATCGGCAATGGCATGCTCGTCTTCCACAATCAGGATACGGCTCACCGTTATCGATCTCCTTTCCATACGCACACGGAAACCTTTTGCGCAGAGGCGCTTACCTTCTGACATTTAATTATACAATATGCCGCACAAAAAAGCCACTGTTTTTGCCCTGCTCTCCCCGTTTCCGCTTCGACCTTCCTTCCCCTTTTCAAATGCAAGGCGGCGCATGAGCAAATGCTCATACGCCGCCTGACGGTACTTCTCGATCTGTCCGACTCCTCTCATCGGGCGCTATTTCCCGATGTAGGGTGCCGGATTCACCGCCGTGCCGTTGATTCGAATCTCAAAATGCAGATGCGGTCCCGTGCTGTTTCCCGTTGAGCCCACACGGGCAATCGGCTGTCCTTTCGAAACCTGCTGCCCCGCTGACACCAGCAATGCGCTGCAGTGCGCATACCAAGTCTCGGTGTTGTTTCCGTGGGAAATCTTCACGATATAGCCATAACTGCTCTTCCAACCTGAATAGGTCACGGTGCCTCCATCGGCCGCAACGATCGATGTTCCTCTGGGGAGTCCGATATCGATTCCGGTGTGATACCCGCGCTTTCTTGCTCCGAACCGAGAGGTGACGACGCCTCCGGTCACAGGGCATCGGAAGGAACCCGAAGGCGCGGTCTTGGGTGTCGGCTTGGTTCCGCGCACTTCGATCTGGGTGGTCGGCTCACTGATGACCTCGCGTCCGGTCTCGAGACGGCTGATCTCCACACCGTCGATCTCGCAGATCTCGGATGTCACCGCCACAATGCCTTCCACGCCCGGCGTTTTTACCGTCGTCTCGCTGACGTACTTGGAGTCGTCCTTGATCACTTCGGTTTTATAGGGGATCGATTCATTGAAGGTCACGGTCCGCATGGCTTTCACGGTCAGCGGCGAGACCGCCTTGGCGACGACCAACTGCGTGCCGACCTGGAGCCTGCGCTCGCTCACATCGGGGTTCAACGCCTTGAGCTGGGCCACCGACATATCGAACTTGGGTGCAATCGTGCTCAGCAGATCCCCACTCTGCACCTCATACAGCGACTCCTGCTTGGTCTCGGGATTGAGCAGCAGACGGATCTCGTCAAGCGAGCGCTCCAACTTTCTCGCATAGAGTCCCGATTCGATCCGCACATCCTGCACGAATTCCACCGACGCGCTTTCGCTTTCTTCCCCGTCACGGTAGACGTCAAGCGCCTCGCCAAGCAGCTTCTCCAGCAGATACCGGTCAGCATTGACCGCGACCAATTTCCCATCGATATAGAGTCCGCAGCTTTCGCCGATCACATCGTCGGCGGTGCCCAGCAGCGCCTGCTCCAGCCCCAACGTCTCCGAGAACTCCTTTTTGTTGACCAGCGCCACCTGATAGGTCGGCTCGACGCCAAGCTCATAGTCTCCGCCGGTGATGCCCGAAACATACCGCTCCACACGGCTGGAAACCTCCCGATATTCCTCCTGGCTCTTGAGCGTGGCGACCTCTCTGCCCTCAAGGTAGACCTTGACTCCCAACGTGTAGTCCTTGATCGAATACAGCACTGCACAGAGCAGCAGCACCGAAGCCGCAGGGATAAACACCGTGGTGCAACGCTTGGCAAACGCCCTCAAATACTGGCTTCGATGGCGGGGCGCCGGACGCAGCGCAACCTTTTCCTTGGGGATTCCCGTCAGAAACGAAAGTGCGGAGGTCATGGCTGCTCGCTCGAGCCGCTCGAATTTTTCGACGACCTCTCTCGCCGGCGTGGGCACCATTCCGATCTCGGCATTCTGCCTCGATCCGCCGGCTTTTCGCCACCTGCGATAGTGGATAAACCCCTTCAAGTGCTCCAGCCCAAGAAGGATCCAATCCCGGATTCGTCCAGCGCCCACCTGCACAAATCTTCCCGTTTGATACATCCGCACGAGCGCCGTCATCGCAAAATGATCGAGCTTTTCGCGCAGGGCGGTCTTCTTTTCCGAAAGAGTCTCAAAACGCGGCTCTTCCTGTACGGGCTCATCCAAATCAATATCCCAGCCGTTTGCAGACGGCGTAGTCTCCTCACCCTTCTCTTTCTCACCAAAGTTCAGCTTGTCGTTGAAATACTCGGCAAGCTGCGTGAAATGCAGCTTGTCCAAGAACCATCCTTTTCGCTTTGAGGCGGAGGATTTTTTCGGATCCTTTTGATGGATTTCTCGATTCGGTTCTTCGGCCTGGGAAACGCTGCGATAGTCCGTTCCCGCTGCCGATCCATTTTTTAATAAATCGGTACGATTCAAACCTGACTCCTTTTCCCTGTAAGCGGAGGCAGTCTTCCTTCTTTTCCTGCTCTTTGCAGGAGAAGCCGTTCTCTCTCGAAGACTGCTTTCTGTTTTGGAACTCCATCGTTTCCCGTTTCGCTGGCGGAGTTCCGCTGCCGTGCAAATCGCGGCAGGCTGCCGATTTCTGCTTCAAAATTTATCTGACAAGCAAGTTGCAAAATGCAAAAATCAAAAGAAATTTCTTATATTGTACCTGATTCCCTGTGGAGATGTCAAATCATCCGGCGAAATAATTCATGAATCTTTTATGACCATGTCGAAAAAGCACCTTGATTTTTAGTTAATTTGACGGGGGTTTCCGGCTTGCTTTTTTGCCCTGTTTTCTCTATAATAAACCATGCACTTGGTATTCCGGGAATGCCGATTGCACTTGGACGCTTAGCTCAGCTGGTAGAGCATTTGCTTGACGTGCAAAGGGTCAGCGGTTCGATTCCGTTAGCGTCCACCAGGACAGGTTGACAGATTTCTGTTTGAAATTTGTCAACCTTCTTTTTTTGCCAAGGCACCAAACACGCTCTTGGAGAGGGCTTACAATCCAAAACGTCAATCTCGCTTCAACCGTCTATCCAACCTCTGCGCTTGATTGTAAAACCTTTCCGAAGCTGGTATAATTCCTATGCAAAATACCTGAACAGAGAAAACGACGGGAGAGAATACGGCATGAAAAAGCAATCGACGATCATCGCGATCCTGGTTGTCATCATCGCAATTTTAGCTGGCAGTTTGAGCTATGTGTTGATCGACCATTCTCACTACAAGCACTATAAGAACGTTATTTCGCAGGAAGAGGTGGAGCAAACTCTGTTTGAGCAGCCCATTTCCACCGAGCGGGACGGAGAGTATCGTATCGGCATCATGACCGCGATCGACGGGGACTTTCACGCAGAGCTGACGATTTATCAGGCTCGGGACGGACAATATGAAGAAATCTTCCGCTGCCCTGCCGTGGTAGGCAAAAACGGCCCTGGAAAACAGTCCGAAGGCGATGTGAAAACGCCGCTCGGCACCTGGACGGTCGGGGAAGCCTATGGGATCAACGACGACCCCGGAAGTCTGCTGCCCTACACGAAAATCACGGAGGACATGTATTGGTGCGCGACCGGCTCCAACGGCAAAAAGTACAATACCCTGATCTACCGTAGCGACGATCCCGATGCGGATTATTCCGAAGACGAGCATTTGATCGACTATCCCATCGTTTATAACTATTTACTGGATCTCGGCTATAACCGGGCCGGAGCTCCCTATGCGGGCAATGCGATCTTCCTCCACTGCTGGAAGGCCCCGGACTATCCGACAGGAGGCTGCGTTGCCGTTTCTGAAGAAGATATGATCCGGATCTTGCAAACCATCACGCCCGGCACGTCGGTGACCATCTACTAAAAGTCGAACGTTAAGCTGGTATTGCCGAAGCGGTCAGTGGCAAAAAAGGCATTGCTCTCATTCTGCATGTTGTCCCTCCCCCTTGCATAAGCTGGAGATAGCCTGTCTGCTTTTCAAGGGGGAACCGTCATGCTCAAACAGCTTTTGCTGCTCATTTTGTTTACAGGACTTCTTGCGTTTATTATCCCATACGGCACGCAGCGCCTCAGAGAGGATCGCGCAGAGCCTGCCTCTTCCCTGCAGTCTGCTCCACGGGAGGCCGCTCTTTCCGTGGAGGAATCCCCCGCTGAAGACCTGCTGATAAAGGTTTCATTTCAGGGAGAAGACTTGGTCAAAACCGTTTCGCTGGAGGCCTTTTTGCCCGGGGTCGTGGCAGCTGAAATGCCGCTCTCTTACGAGACAGCCGCCCTGGAGGCGCAGGCTGTTGCCGCCCGCTCTTATATCGTCAGCCGATGGAACAGCGGCCTTCATCAAAACGGGGCGGACCTCTGTACCGACAGCAGCCATTGTCTCGCATGGCGCGAAGCCGACCCGCAAAGCGATGCGGCGGCCTTTGCCGCCGTGGAAGCGACCCGCGGACAGGTTCTGACTTATGGAGAGACTGTGGCCCAGACCGTTTTTCACGCCCTGTCCGGAAAGCGCACCGAATCCGCCGCTGAGCTTTGGGGGGAGGAGATCCCCTATCTCTGCAGCCTCCCCTCTGCCGGCGACTCGGAGCAGGAGGGGTTTGAAACCACGGAGGTCTTTTCTTTGGAGGAGTATTGGCAGGCGGTTTCCTCCCTCTCTCCGGATCAATCGGCGGCACCCCTGGTTGTGCTGCGCCGCACCTCTGGGGGAAGCGTGCTCTCCTGCACAGTCGGCGGAGCGGAAACCACCGGAGTAGTCCTGCGCAGTCTGTTGGGACTTCGTTCGGCTCGCTTCTGGCTCTCGTATGAGGGAGACACGCTCTGTTTCACTGTCCAGGGATACGGACACGGAGTGGGTATGAGCCAGGCCGGCGCACAGTCGATGGCGCTCGGCGGCTTCGGATACTCCGATATCCTGCTCACCTACTATCCCGGCTGCCGGCTCTGCCGCATGGTCTTTTAATCGAGCTCGGGCCGCCGATCTTGCTCTGGCAACAGCGCCATGCCATACTTCGCTTGTGAAAATCCCCTGCGGAGCAGCTCTGACAAATCCCGAAACACGGAGCTGGGTTCCGAGACGAAGAAGTTGCTTTTCCCTTCATCTTTCGATTTTAGAAGGGAGTATCCCATGCTTGAACCAATGGACGCCTTCTTCACGGCGCGGCTCGACGGCTACGACGAACACATGCTGACAGATATTGAAGGAGCCGAAGAATTCTATCCCTTCACCGCTTCGCTGCTGCCTCAGACTGCCGGCGCCAAGGTGCTCGACCTCGGCTGCGGAACGGGGATTGAGCTCGAAGCCTATATTTCGTTTGAATCCGCATGCACAGATTACCGGGATCGATTTGTCTGCCGCTATGCTGCAGGCTCTGCGGGAAAAATCCCCCAACCAAACGGTGCGGCTGATCCATGATTCTTACCTCGACGAGCCGTTGGGCAAGGCGGAGTTCGACGCCGCCGTTTCGGTGGAATCGCTCCACCATTATTCAAAGGAGGAAAAACTCTCCCTTTACCGAAAGCTCTGCGCCGCGCTCAAAAAAGAGGGATTCTTCGTGCTCACGGACTATTTCGCTCAGTCAGACAAGCAGGAGCTGACCGCCTTCGCCTCACTCCGTGCGCTGAAACGGGCGCAGAACATCCCTGAGAACGATCTGGTTCACTAGACATCCCACTCACGGTCGCCCATGAGATCGAGGTCCTGCTGGCGGCAGGATTCGCCGATGCAGCGGTGAAAAAGAGTTGGGGGGCGACCTCCACGCTGGTGGCCCTGAAATCCCCTTCCGGCATCGGGAAGCAGCAGGGAAACTCTTTCTGATCTGCCGTCTTCCATTCCCGAATGCAAAAGAATTCCCGAACCGTCTTTTCCCTTGACCCGCTGCATCTTCTGTATACTGAAAAGGCGTGTGAAGCTTCCGGCCGGAAGCTTCACACGCCTTTTTT
>JAFRSP010000041.1 GCA_017427525.1 Clostridia bacterium | reverse complement strand
CTTCACAAAGGGCAGGCAGTATTCCGAAAGGGTGCGCAGATCGGCCACGGCGCGGGCGGTTGCCACGTCGAAGGTCTCCCGCAGCGCGGGGGTCCTCGCCTGTTCCTCGGCGCGGCCCCAGAGGGGGCGCGCATGGTCGAGAGAGAGCTCCCGGCACACGGTTTCAAGAAAGTCGATGCGCTTTTTGAGGCTGTCGAGTAAAGTGACCCGCAGCGCGGGGCGCGCAACGGCGAGCGGAAGACCGGGAAGCCCCGCCCCCGTGCCCACGTCGATCAGGTTGCCCCCGTCGGGACAGAGCTCGAGCAGGGCAAGCGAATCGAGCAGATGGCGGGAGACCATGCCGGTATCGTCGGTGATGGCGGTCAGGTTGATATGCCGGTTTCCGAGCCGCAGCATTTGCAGATAGCGGGCCAGCTTGTCGCGGGCGGGAGGGTCGAGCGAAAGGCCGAAGGCGGAAAGGCCCTCGTCCAGCGCGGCGCGCAGCGCGAGGAGCTCCTCGCCCCCCAGCTCTTCTGAAACAAAGAGGCTCATGGATGCGTTCTCCTTTCGAAGGGTTGGGTGGGATGCCGCAGCGGGCGGCTAATGATCGGCGGAGTCGCTCCCCTGCCGTTCCCGTTCGGCGATTCCTGCGGCGCGCTGGTGCTGCTCCAGCCAGATGAGCAGCACCGAGATATCGGCAGGGCTCACGCCCGAGATGCGGGCGGCCTGTCCGATGCTGCGCGGACGCACGCGGTCGAGCTTCTGCCGGGCCTCGATGCGCAGCCCGCGCATGGAGAGATAGTCGGCCTCCGGCGGGAGCAGACGGTCTTCCAATCGGGCGGCCTCCTCGGCCTGCCGCTGCTGCCGGGCCAGGTAGCCCTCGTATTTGATGAGAATCTCCACCTCCTCGGTCACGTCGTGCGGCAGAGGCGGGCGTGTGACGTCAAAGGGGGCCAGCGCGTCGTAGGTCACGCGGGGACGGCGGAGCAGCTCAGCCAGCCGGATGCCGGTGGAAACCGGCGAGCTGTCGGTCTGCTCCAGAAGGGCGTTGAGTCCCGCCGAAGGGGGAATCGAGGTCTTTTTCAGGCGGCGCAGCTCGTCGCGGATTTTGGCCTGCTTTTCCTGAAAGCGCTGGTAGCGCTCCTCCGAGATGAGGCCAAGCTCATAGCCCAGCGGGGTCAGGCGGGCGTCGGCATTGTCCTGCCGCAGCAGCAGACGGTATTCGCTCCGGCTGGTCATCATCCGATAGGGCTCGTCGGTGCCCTTGGTCACCAGATCGTCGATCAGGGTGCCGATGTAGCTGCTCTCCCGGGAGAGCACCACGGGCGGCTGTCCCTTGAGGCGGCGGGCCGCGTTGATGCCCGCCATCAGGCCCTGGGCCGCCGCCTCCTCATAGCCGGAGGTGCCGTTGAACTGGCCGGCTCCGTAGAGACCAGGGATCTTTTTGAATTCCAGGGTCGGCAGCAGATCGAGGGGGTCGCAGCAGTCGTATTCGATGGCATAGGCCGTGCGCATCATTTTTACCTGCTCAAAGCCGGGCAGGGTGCGTAGCATGGCCAGCTGCACGTCCTCCGGCAGGGAGGACGACATGCCCTGCACATACATCTCATCGGTGTGCGCGCCGGTGGGCTCCACAAAGATCTGGTGGGCCTTTTTCTCGGCAAAGCGCACCACCTTGTCTTCGATCGAGGGACAATACCGCGGCCCGATCCCCACGATGGCCCCGCCGTAGAGGGGGGATCGGGAGAGGTTGGCCCGGATGATCTCGTGGGTGGCCTCGTTGGTATAGGTGAGATGGCAGACCTCCCTGTTGGGAAGAGGATGCTCGGTCTCAAAGGAGAGCGGCGTGGGGATCTCGTCGCCCGCCTGCACCTCCATCTTGGAAAAGTCGAGGGAGGAGCGCAGCACGCGTGCCGGCGTGCCGGTCTTGAAGCGGCGCAGGTTCACCCCCAGCGCGCGCAGGCTCTCCGAGAGGGCGTTTGCTGGGAAGAGCCCGTCCGGCCCACTCTCGTAGGAGACGTCGCCCAAAAACACTTTTCCCTTCAGGTAGGTGCCGCTTGCCACGATGACGGCGCGGCAGGCAAACACCGCGCCGGTGCGCAGCGCCACGCCGGAGACGGCGCCCTCTTCGGTGAGGATCTCCACCACCTCGCCCTGCCGCAGGAGCAGGTTTTCCTGGCGCTCGAGACGGCGTTTCATGGTCTCCTGGTAGCGGCGGCGGTCCGACTGCACGCGGGGAGAGTGCAGGGCCGGTCCCTTGCCCCGTCCCAGCATCCGGAATTGCAGGGTGGTTTCGTCGGCCGCTTTGCCCATCTCGCCGCCCAGCGCGTCGATTTCGCGCACCAGCTGTCCCTTGGCGGTCCCGCCGATGCAGGGATTGCAGGGCATGTTGCCCACGCTGTCAAGATTTAAGGTGATCAGCGCCACCTTGCAGGATAGCCGTGCCGCGGCCAGCGCCGCTTCGATGCCGGCATGCCCTGCCCCGATGACGCACAGATCCACCGTGTCTGCCAGAAAGCGCATGGGAGACGCTCCTTTCATTGCAAAGAGTCGGGACTGCAAGACCTGCCGCACAGATTCGCAGGGCAGCGCGCTGTGCACGCCGGCCGCTGCGGCCTTTGGATTGCGGGGAAAGGCTTCCCTTTGTGCCTTTTTGCGGCGGGCTGTTCATTCCGATTTGTATTATTCAAATAAAACAATACGATACGGAATCAAACTGTGGGAGACTCTCCCGCTATTTGCCCACGCAGAAGCGGGAAAAGATATTTTCGATCACATCTTCGGTGACGCTTTGCCCTGTGATTTCGCCCAGCGCCGCAATGGCGGTCCGCAGGTCGACCTCGGCGATATCGGGGGGCGTGCCCTGCTCGATAGCGATGCGGGCGCGGTGCAGCGCCTCCCGTGCGCGGGCGGCGGCCTCGCTGTGGCGCAGTGAGACCAGCAGCACCTCATCGGGCGCGGGAAGATAGAGACTGCCGATGCGGCGCTCGAGCTCGGGGAGCCCTTCCCCCGTCACCGTGCTGAAGGGGATCACGCAGGAAACGCGGTCCTTCAAAGGGGAATTGTCCAGCCGGCGGGGCAGGTCGCACTTGTTGAGCAGGGCGATGACCTCCCGGTCGCGGCAGAGCGCAAGCACGTCGTCGTCGAGGGCGCTCCAGGGCTGGGAGGAATCAAATACGGCAAGCAGAAGCTGCGCCTGCTCCGCGGTCTCCCGGCTGCGCTGCACGCCGATGCGCTCCACGGGGTCGTCGGTCTCGCGAAGGCCTGCCGTGTCGAGCAGGCGCAGTGCGAGCCCTCCCACCGAAACGGTTTCGCTCACGGTGTCGCGTGTGGTGCCGGGGATCTCGGTGACGATGGCGCGCTCGGCGCCTGCCAGCAGATTGAGCAGAGAGGATTTGCCCACGTTGGGCTTGCCGATAATGGCGGTCTGCACGCCGTCGCGCACCACGCGGCCGCGCCGGCAGGTGTCGAGCAGGCGGTCGAGCCCCTCTTCTGCGGCGCGCAGAGCATCGCCGAGGGCCGCGGGATCGGCCTCCGCAATGCCCTCGTCGGAAAAGTCCACATAGGCCATGATGTCGGCGTCGGCCTCGATCAGACTTTCCCGCAGTGCGGCGCACTGCCTGGAAAGCGCGCCGCTCGCCTGAGAGAGGGCGGCGCGGGCCGCCGCGCGGCTTTCGGCCGTGATGAGGTCGATGATGGCCTCGCTTTCGGCCAGATCGAGCTTGCCGTTTAAAAAGGCGCGGCGGGTGAATTCCCCGGGGCCAGCCTGCCGTGCACCGGCCTCGATCAGGGCGGCCAGCACGTCATAGAGCACCACCCTGCCGCCGTGGCAGGAGAATTCGGCCATATCCTCTCCGGTGAAGGAGCGGGGGGCCTTCCAGAGGGTGAGAACCACCTTGTCGATATCGCCGCTGCGGTCGAAGGCGTGGCCCACGCAGGCGCGCTGCGACGCCGGCGGACGGCCCGCCGGACGGAAGCATTGCAGGGCAATGGCATGGCAGCCCTCCCCCGAGAGACGCACCACGCCGATGGCGGCGTCCTGCAGGGCGGTGGAGATGGCGGCGATGGGGGCGTGAAGCGAAGCGGACATAGCATTGCCTCCATTGAACAGGGTGAAAGACGCAGACAGACAGGCTGTGGAGCAGGAGCTCGCCCGCGGGGAGCAAAAGGGGATGGGGATCTTTCCCCATCCCCTTCAGGATGCCTGTTACGCGTCGACTTCTTGGGTGAGTGCGGCCTCGGGAGCCTGCTGCTGAGAGTTGCTTTGCGCATTGCGGGAGCCCGAGGATCTGCGCCGACGGCGGCTTCTGCCGCTGCCGGAGCTGCGGGTACGGCCTGCGCCGACGGGAGAGACCACCACGCGCCGTGCCGGTTCGTGGCCGACTGAGCCGGTCTCGACCCCTTCCACATTCTGCAGCGTCGAGTGGATTACCCGGCGCTCGTAAGGGTTCATGGGCTCGAGCGTGACACTCTTTTGCTGGCGCAGCACCTTTTCGGCCACCTTATGGGCCAGCGCAATCAGGGTTTCCTCTCGTTTTGCGCGGTAGTTTTCGATATCCAGCGAGACCTTGCTGTAGCGTGCATCCCCATGGCCGGCCACCAGACCGGTCAGATACTGCAGTGCATCCAGGGTCTCTCCCCGGCGGCCGATGAGCAGGCCCATGTTTTCGCCCGAGAGGGAGATGCGCAGCAGAGTTCCGTCGGTAGCGGCAGAGAGCTCGACCGGCAGCTCCAGCACCTCGAAAATCTCGCGCAGGAAGGCCTCGGCCTTGGTGCCCGACACCGGCTCAAAGGGCTTCTCTGGGGTTTCCGGCTGGGGCTCGGGCTGGCGCTGGGGACGCGGCTGGCGCTGTTTCTGTGCGCCCTGTCCCTTCTGGGAGACGGGCTGTGGGACGGCTGCGTCGTCGGAAGCGGGCTTGGGCTGAGAGGCGGCGCGCTCGGTCTTCGGCTTCTGCGCGGGCTTGGGCTGCGCCGGGGCGACTTCGTCCGCCGTTTTTGCGGCGGGCGCGGGCTTGGGCTTGGGTTCACGGCGGGCTTCCGGACGGGCGGCCGGCTTGGGCTCCGGCTTGGGATCGGGAAGCTCCACCTCATAGGTCAGACAGACCTTGGCGTCGGTCGCGCCGATTCCGAACAGAAACCCCTTGGTGGGGGTCTGCAGAACTTCCACGCTCACACTGTCGCGGTCAAGTCCCAGTTCGGCGCAGCCGGCGGAAATCGCATCTTCAATGGTTTTTCCGGTAGCGATATGCTCCTGTGTCACAATCATTCCTGATCTTCTCCTTTAGAGTCCTTGGAGGTGGGAGGCAGGTCGCGGTCTAAGTGGTCGGGGATATGCGAGCGGAATTTCAGCGTTTTGGCGTAGTTCTTCTCGCGCCGTTCCTTGGCGGCTTGCTGTTCGGCCTTCTGCTCTTCCAGCAGCTTGGCCGCGTCGCCGCTCAGCACCGATGCTTCCGCATCCCCGGCGCCCAGCGCCTGTCCGGCTTTGACGCCGCCGAGATTGGCCTTGCGGCGGGCCAGACGCTCCTGCTTTTCCAGCTCCGCACGGGCTTCGGCCTGGGCATAGGCCCGTTCGAGCGTTTTCTTCGGATTCCAGACGGCGTTGAGCAGAATGCTCTGGATCAGGGCCAGAATGGAGGAAAAGCCCCAGTACAGGCCCATGCCAGAGGGCATGGAAAAGGCGATCCAGACCGAAAGCAGCGGCATGGTGAAGAGCATCTGCTTCTGCATCCCCTCTGCCGAAGGCGCCGGAGGCGTGGATTTCATCTGATACCACGACTGGATGAAGGCGGTCAGGCCGGCGAAGATGGGGATGAACAGCAGGGCGTTGAGGGCAAAGCGGGGCGTTTCGGCCAGATTGATACCGAGGAAATGATAGCTGAAGGTGCGGATGCCGGGATCAACCAATCCGGCGTCCACCATGGCGGGCATGTTGTTGAACAGCTTCTCTGCGATCACGATTTCCGCGGTGGCGGAAACCCGCTTTGCGGCCAGCAGGTTGAGCCCCAGGGCCGCATCGATCGCGGCGATCTGATCCGAGGCGAGCCCGACGATGTAGGTCAGCGGCATCCGGATGATCTTATAGAGCGCGATGATGAGGGGAAACTGGATCAGCAGCGGCAGGCAGCCGGCCGTGGCCGACACGCCGTGCTCTTTGTAGAGCTCGCTGACCTCGAGGTTGGCCTTCATTTTGTCGGCGCCGCACTGGCGGCGGATGGCCTCCTCGAGCGGGCGCACCTTCATCTGATTGATGGTGCTGCGCTGCTGAAGAAGACCCAGCGGCAGCATGACGATGCGGGTGGCAACGGTAAAGGCCAACAGGCCCCAGCCATAGCTGTTGAACTTGTCGATAAACAATGCCAGCAGCTTGCCGAGGGGGATGTTGAGCAAATTGTCTAACATGGTCTCTGACGACCTCCTTCATCGGGGGTAGGCGTGTTCCGGGGTTGCCGGAAGGTCAGGGAACGGGATCGTAATAGTCGTGCCGGCTGAAGGGATGGCAGCGGAGCAGACGGCGAAGCGCCAGCCAGCCGCCCTTGAGCGCACCGTAACGGGAGACTGCCTCGAGCGCGTAGGCCGAGCAGGTCGGCGTGTAGCGGCAGCAGGGACGGTACAGAGGGGAGATGTAGCGCTGGTATCCCCGGATGAGGGCCAGCAGCAGACGGCGCATCATGTCGAGCCCTCCTTCTTCAGCAAATCGGCCCCGCCCAAAAGACGGGCAAAAGAGGCGTCGACCGCCTGACGGTGCAGATGGGGAAGGCGGGAGCGGGAGACGAAGACAAAATCGTATCCCTCGCGAAGGCGGGGCTCCAGCAGACGAAAGCTCTCCCGCATCAAACGCTTGGCGCGGTTGCGCACCACGGCGCCCCCGATCTTTTTTCCGACCGTGAATCCGACGCGGTTGACGCCCAGCTTGTTTTTGGAAAAATAAATGACGACGTTGCGGTCAATCAGGCTCCGGCCTCTCTTGTAAAGGCGGCGGAAATCGGTGTTGCGGGTCAGAGGGATGGCCTGCACGGGCAAAACCTCCTTCGGGATGCGCGGATGCGCGGCACGAAGCAGACGCTTTTCCACAAAGCAAAAAGACCACATGTTGCAGTGGCCTCAATGACATATGACAAGGCAGCCGCCGCATGCGCGCATGGAAAAAGCGCCGCCCGGCATCAGGCGGACAGGCGGACTCTGCCCTTGGCACGACGGGCCGAAAGGATACGCCGGCCGTTGCGGGTTCTCATTCTCTTGCGGAATCCATGCTCTTTGGCTCTATGACGCTTTTTGGGCTGGTAGGTTCGTTTCATTGTGGCACCTCCTTACTGGAATCGAAATAGAAGCGGACGGGCCGGAGTGCCTCCGGCGCGGATCGTCTTGAAGGTTCCCGTCCGCAAAGACGACGGGGTCAGCCGATAAAAACGGCAAGATATATTATATGCAATCTCCCGAGAATTGTCAACAAATCCGGGCAAAAAAGCGGCAGAAGTCTGCCGCGGCCCCTGCACGCCCCGCCGCACGGCCTGAAAAAGCGGAGAAGACCCGGTTCTTTCGCAGCGGGCGGCCGGAGAGAAGCGCAGCCGGCTTCGCTCGTTTGCGCGAAGCCGGCTGCGGGATAAAATGAAAGCGAGGGAAAAATCAGGCCTTTTTCTCGGCCAGAGGGGCGGTTTCGCCGGCCACGCCCGCCATCATGAGCAGGAGCAGCAGGGTCGCGCCCGATGCGATGTGGCGGTCGGTGTCGTCATTGTATTCGTCCAGCGAGTGGGCGCCGCCGCCGGTGCCGCCGGAACCGATGCAGACGGCGGGGATCCCCGCATTGATGGCCATGGTGCAGTTGGTGGCGCCGCCCACGGCGAACTTGGGAGTCAGGCCGGCGTCTTCGATCACAGTGTAGAGCGCCTGCACAAGCGGGATGTCGGCCGACTGAGACACGGCGGGGATATCCACATAGGAAACGGTGTCCCACGTAACGGTCTCGCAGCCCCAGCGGGCGGTCTCTTCGTCGCAGGCCTCCTGCGCGGCCTTCATGATCTGCTCATGCAGGGCCACAAGATAGTCCTGACGGTGCGAACGGTAGTTGATCTTGATCTGGGAATCGCCCACGATGGCATGGATGCCGGCATCGTTTCCGGCGTGGAAGTTGGAAACGCAGAAGATGGTGCCGCTGTCCGGCGGGACCTGGAGGTCGGCGATCTTGGCAACGCAGCGGGCGGCCGCGTTGAGGGAGTTGGCAACCTTGCCGAAGGCGCCGGCCGCGTGGCCGCTGCCGGAGTGGAAATTGATCTCGCAGGTGCGGATGCCGGTGCCGCCGTAGACGATGGTACCGAAGCCGCTGCCGTCGATGCTGATGGAGGCGTCGTAACTGTTTTCGCTCATGTGCTTCTTCATGCCGCCGAGACCGCCCATGCCCTCTTCTTCCACGGTGCCCATGAAGTAGAGGTCGGCTTCGGTTTCGATGCCCGCGGCGTTGAGGGCGCGGATCACGGTGAGGATCGAGCCCAGACCGGAGGTGTCGTCGTTGACGCCGGGCAGATAGACGCGGCTGCCCTCGATGCGGGGCTCCAGCTTGGTTCCGAGCGGGAACACGGTGTCCATATGGGCTTCCATGATCACGCGGGCAGCGCCCTTGCCGCGGCGCAGGCCGATGGCGTTGCCGAAACGGTCGAGATGCACATCCTCGAGGCCCTCGGCCTTGAGGGCTTCGCAGAAGGCAAGGGCCTTTTCTTTCTCATGATAGGTAGGAGCGGGGATCTTGGCCAGCTCGATCTGCTGCTTCAGGGTGGGAGCGGTATCCTCCTTGAGGAAGTCGAGCGCCTTGGCAATGCAGGGAAGGGCCTTGAGCTGGGAAAGCGTCTGCTTCACGGCGGGGGAAGGAGTGTAGTTTTCCATGAAAGAGACCTCCTTGATGTGAGATTGAGTTCCTGTTGCGATGGGGCGGAAAAGCCCCGCATGGGATGATTTGTTCTTATCGTTATTATATCGGGGAAACGGGGGCATTGCAAGAGCCGGAGACCCCGTGCAGAGGGGAAAAAGGGCATTTTCTTGCGGCAGGCTTCACCTCCTCCGCCCCTTCCACATAGGATAGAGCGGATGGCGGCGGAAAGACACTCCTTCGGCCGCGGCATTCAAACTGCAAGCCGTGGCGCGTGGGGGAAGGCTCGGCGCCATGCGAGCGCAATGAAAGGAAGGAATACCCATGCGTCTGGAACTGCAATCGGCGCTCACCGCCGAGCTCACACAGGCAAATCTTCAAGCCATGGCCTTCGACGGCAGCTATTTTTACGTTCCGCTGCCCGCCGAACGGCAGGTTCTGAAACTCGACCGTCAGCTCGGCAGAGTGGCTGTGATCCCGGTAAACCGCCGCTTTGATCTGCTCTATTGGGACGAAAGCGAGGGCGTATTTTGGGCGGCCTCGTTTGAGGTCGTACGCACGGTCTACCGGCTTTCGCCGGCCTTTGTGCTGCTGGGAACCGTCACCCTGGCAACGGCCTCCTGCGAGCTTGCGGAGATCCGCTCGATCGGGGTCAACTGCCGGAACGGGAATCTGCTGATCACCACCGCCTCCTGTGTGACCGAATATGAGAAAACGGGGGCTTACGTCGCCCTGCGTCTGCGGGCGGGCGAGGGCGTCACGCTGAACTACGTTTTAACGGCGGCGCCCTACACCCTGATCTCCTACACAAAAAACGGGCGCGGCGTGCTGGAACTCACCGACCGCGCAGGAACCAACCTCGGCGACCTGCGGGTGCCGCGGGGTCTCCGACTGGGGGCGTTGCTCTTCGATCCTCGCAGCGCTCAGAGCCGTGCCGCCGCGTATATCGCCGCATGGCGGGGCGACACGGCGCTGGTCTTCCGTCAGCCGCTGGGCGTTGTGCCGGATCCCTGCAACTTTGACCGCGGCGGATCCGGCGGCAGCGGCTGTCACCTCTGCGGCGGCACGGACGGGGCAAGCGACAACGGCTGTCACCTCTGCGGCGGCACGGACGGGGCGAGCGACAACGGCTGTCACCTCTGCGGCGGCATGGACGGGGAGGAAGAAACCCTCCCGGACTGCTGCCGAAACGCCGCCTGCGCGGCAGAGGAGATTCTGCGCGCCATCGGGCGTATCAATCGGGCGCTCGAGGCGCTGCTGTGCGGAGTCTGCCCCGCGGCCGGCTCCGACGATGCGTGCGACGGCGGGAAGGAGGAAATCCCCTCCGGCTGCCGGCCGAGGGAGGATTCCTGTAAGGCCTGCAGCTTGGGCGGCAACAGCCCAAACCGGCTCAGGGAGCTGGAACGGCTGCTGCTGTCCCAGATGCAGACCGTGCGGGAACCCGGTCGCACGGCCGACAAAAGAGAGGAGGAAAACGCGTGTCCTGCTGTAATCGGAGAGAAGAGGCGCAATACCGAAGCGAACGATCTTGTCTTTGTCGAGTAGTCCGCAGCCTGTGCCGGTGCCGAAGAAACGAATCGGAACAATGCGGCTGCCGAAGATAACAGCCTTTCGAACTGGCCGCCCGCCCGGCTTTTGCCGTGGGGGGGGCATTTGCCGCGCGGGGTTCCGGTTCGCGAAAAAGGGGGGGGTTTTCTTTTCGTAAATAACCCCCGCCCCGCAGGGAAAGATCAGGTGATTTTCAGTTTCCAGTAGACCGGATAGCCGGCCTGGCGCAGAGCTTCTTCCAGCTCGGTCGTGTCGGGCAGCGCGGTGCCGAACACCATAGCCGCGCGGTTGCCGGGCAGATGATAGAGGGCACAGCTGCCGATGTTGACGCCGCAGCTTGCGAAGACGGTCGCGATCTCAGAGAGGATGCCGGGGCCGGAATCCTCCACCTCCACGGTCAGGCGGGTGCCCTTATCGGTGAAGCCGAGGATCTCGATAAAGGCGTCGAAGATGTTGCTCTCGGTGATCACGCCGACCAGCCGGTCGCCTTCGACCACCGGCAGGAAAGAGACGTGCTTAGAGCGCATGAGGGTGGCGGCCTCCTCCAGCATCATGTGGGGCGTTGCGACGATCGGCTTCTTGGCCATGATGTCGCGCACCTTGATCTTGCTGAGCAGGTAGTTGAGTTCGCCGACGTCGAAGGTCGACGCGGTCGAGGGAGAGGCCTTTGCCACATCGACCCGGGACAGAACGCCGACCAGCTTGTCTCCCTCCACCACCGGCAGATGCTTGATGTCGTGGAGGGTCAGCAGTCCCTGCGCGTCTGGGACCGACTGATCCGGCCCAATCGAGATGATTCTGGTAGACATGCGGTTTCGGACAAACATAGTTAACCTCCTAAATACGCCTTGCGGATTTCGTCACTTTCCATAAGGGCTTCCCCTGAGCCGGACAGCACGATGCTGCCGGTTTCCATCACATAAGCGCGGCTTGCGACCTGAAGCGCCATGCCGGCATTCTGCTCGACCAGCAAAATCGTGGTGCCGGCCTCGTTGATGGTTCGGATAATAGAGAAGATCTCGGAGACAAGCAGAGGGGACAAGCCCATGGAGGGCTCGTCAAGAAGAAGGATCTCGGGGCGGCTCATAAGGGCGCGGGCCATGGCCAGCATCTGCTGCTCGCCGCCCGAGAGAGTGCCGGCAAGCTGCTTGCGGCGGCTTCTGAGAATGGGAAAATAATCGCACACCATCTCCATATCGTCGGCGATCGCCCGTTTGTCGCGGCGCAGGAAGGCACCCATTTCAAGATTCTCCTGCACCGTCATGCCGGTGAAGACGTGGCGGCCTTCGGGCACCATGGCGGCGCCCATCTGCACACGCTGGCGGGGGGTTGCCGCGGTGATGTCCTGTCCCTTGAGGAGCACCGAGCCGGACGAGGGTTTTTTCAGGCCGGCGATGGTGCGCAGCGTGGTGGTCTTTCCGGCGCCGTTTGCGCCGATCAGGGTGACGATCTCCCCCTGCTTGACCTCCAGAGAAATGCCCTTGATGGCGTGGATCATATCATAGTGAACATTGAGGTCTCTCAGCTCAAGCATTTCCCATATCCTCCCCCAGATAGGCCTCGATGACCCGTTTGTTGTTCTTGATCTCCTGCGGCGTGCCGGCGGCGATCACGGTGCCGTAGTCGAGCACGTAGATGCGCTCACAGATGGCCATGACCAGCGACATGTCGTGCTCGATCAGCAGAATGGTCAGGCCGAAATCGCGCCGGATCTGTGCGATAAAGGAGGTGAGCTGCGCCGTTTCGGCGGGGTTCATGCCGGCGGCCGGCTCGTCGAGCAGCAGCAGCGAGGGATTGGTGGCAAGGGCTCTTGCGATCTCCAGATGCCGCTGCTCGCCGTAAGAGAGATTTGCGGCAAGTTCGCCGCTCTTTTCGGCCAGGCCCAGCATGGAGAGCAGCTCCATGGCGTGCTGTTCGAGCGCCTCCTCCTCTTTTTTGTAGGAGCCCAGGTGGAACAGACCGCCCGGAATGCCGTATTTCACGTTTTGATGCATGGCGATGCGCACATTGTCGAGCACCGAAAGCGCACGGAAAAGGCGGATATTCTGAAAGGTGCGGGCAACCCCTTCGGCACAGATGGTATAGGGCTTCTTGCCCACCAGCGAAACAGGGCCCTTGCCGCGGTCGAGCAGGATCTCGCCCTGCGTGGGACGGTAAACGCCGGTCAGCAGGTTGAAAATGGTGGTTTTTCCTGCGCCGTTGGGGCCGATCAGACCGACCAGCTCGCCGGCCTCCAGCTCCAGATTGACGGCCGAAACGGCGGACAAGCCGCCGAAGGATTTGCTCAAACTTTTAACTTTTAGAATGGGCATCGGTCACACCTCCCTTTCCGACTTGCGGGTGCCAAGTCTGCCGAAGCGGCGGGCAAACAGATCCCCCACCTCGGTGGAGCCCAGCAGCCCCTGCGGGCGGAAGAGCATGATGGCCACCAGCATGGCGGCATAGAGCACCATTCGGATCTCGGGGAAGGAGGCGAGCCATGCGGTGATGAGCTGAAGCAGTATGGCCGAAATCACCGAACCGGAGAGACTGCCCATGCCTCCCAGCACGACGATGACCAGAATGTCGATCGACTTGTTGAAGTTGAAGAGATCCGGCTTGATGAAATAGAAATACGAGGCATAGAGCGCGCCGGCCACGCCGGCGAAAAAGGCGCCCATCGAAAAGGCGGCGACCTTGTATTTGGTGGTGTTGACGCCCATCGATTCAGCCGCGATCTCATCCTCACGCACCGAGATGCAGGCGCGGCCCGGCGAGGAGTTGATGAAATTGCGCAGCAGCAGGATGGTGGCGGCCGTGAAGAAGAAGAGGTAGTTCCAATCGACAAACTGCGGCAGGAAGGAGAGGCCGGCCGCGCCGTTTGTGATCTTCAGATTGAGGAAGATCACGCGGATGATCTCCGACATGCCGAGGGTTGCGATGGCGAGATAATCGCCTCGAAGACGCAGCGTGGGCAGGCCGACCAGAATGCCGACCAGGGCCGCCAGCGCGGCGCCGGCGAACACGCCGAGGAAAAAGCCGGGCAGGGTGGGATTGCTCTTGGTGATGATGGCGCAGGTATAGGCGCCGATGGACATAAAGCCCGCATGGCCCAGCGAAAACTGGCCGGTGAAGCCGGTCACCAGGTTGAGCGAGGTGGCCAGGATGATGTTGATGCAGATGGTCACGATCACGGCGAAGGAGTAATCATTGATCACGCCGGTGGACATCATGGCCCAAACGCCGGCATAGGCCGCGAGCAGGGCGAGCAGAAGGGGCAGCAGTTTGCGGTTTTTCATCTCGTCACACCTTCTCTCCCACGTTTTTGCCAAGCAGGCCGGCCGGCTTTAAGATCAGGATCAGGATCAGGATGGCGAAGACCACGGCGTCGCGGTACATGGAGTTGCCGTAGCCGGCCACCAGAACCTCGACAATGCCGATGAAATAGCCGCCCAGCATAGCGCCCGGGATCAGCCCGATGCCGCCGAAGACGGCGGCCACGAAGGCCTTCAGGCCGGGAGTCGCACCCATGAGGGGGTTGATGGTGTTGTAATACACGCCGACCAGCACGCCGGCGGCTCCGGCAAGCGCCGAGCCGATGGCAAAGGTGATGGAGATGGTGCGGTCCACATCGATCCCCATGAGCTGCGCCGCGTCCTTGTCGAGCGCAACGGCGCGCATGGCCTTGCCTGAGCGGGTGTAGCGGACGATGTATTGCAGCGCCAGCATGAGCACTACCGTAGTGGCGAGGATAACGATCTGCTGCATGGTGATCAGCACGTTGCCCAAGTGAAAGCTCTTGGTCATGAAGCCGGAGAGGGCGGGATAGGTGCGCACCTTGGGCGAGACGAAAAACATGGTGCCGTATTCCAGAAAGAGCGACATGCCGATGGCCGTGATCAGCAGCGAGATGCGGGCCGCGTTGCGCAGCGGCTTATAGGCGATCTTTTCGATGAGCACGCCCAGCACCATGCTGCCGGCCATGGCAATCAGCAGCGAGGGGAAGAAGGAGAGGCCCAGGCTGGTCATACAGAAATAACCCAGATAGGCGCCGATCATGTAGATATCGCAGTGTGCGAAGTTGATGAGCTTGATGATGCCGTAAACCATGGTGTAACCGAGGGCCACCAGCGCATAGATACTGCCCAGCGACAGGCCGTTGACCAGTTGCTGTAGGAGGACTTCCACAGTGAATACATCCTTTCTTGAGGGGTTGCGTCCGCCGCGGTGCGAAGGGGGGAGTTTTCCAAAACGCGGCGGAAGAGGTGCGGAGGCTGCGGGGAACGGGAAAAAGTGTGAGAGGCCGCGCGCCCTTGATCTTACACCTTTTCCTGTGCCCCGCGACGACCGGAAAACGCAGCGAAAGCCGCGCCTGCGAAATCGCGGTGCGGCATCCTGCCGCCGGAGGGCCCCAAGGCCCCTGCCGCAGTAGGTCTGCGGCAGGGGCGGGAGCTTCCGGACTTGTTTTAAAATCAGTCGAGCGAAACCTTGGTGGAGGAAGCCTGCTGGCCGTCCTTCAGCTCGATCACGACCAGTGCCTTGACGGGGTTGTGGCAGGCATCGACGCTGAAGTTGCCGGTGACGCCGGAGAAGTTCTCGGTGTTCTCCAGAGCGGTCTTGATGGCTTCGCCGGTCAGGTCGTCGGCACGGGTGATGGCGTCGCACACGAACTTGGCGAGGTCATAGCCCAGCGCATTGAAGGCGTCGGGATCTGCGCCGTACTCGGCCTTATAGGCCTCGATGAAGGAGAGAACGGCAGGATCCTGGTCCAGGGAAGAATAGTGGTTGGAGAAGTAGATGTCGTTCAGAGCTTCGGCTCCGGCCAGCTCGAGCAGGTCGGGAGAGTCAAAGCCGTCGGCACCCAGGATGGGGCAGGTGATGCCCTGCGCACGGGCCTGCTTGATGATGAGGCCGGCCTCGTTGTAGTAGCCGGGAATGAAGATAACGTCGAAATCCGCGCCGGTCAGCTTGGTGATGATGGCGTTGAAATCGGTGTCACCGGAGACGTAGGACTCTTCCGCCACGATCTCACCGCCGTCGGCTGTGAAGGTGGCAATGAAGTTCTTGGCAAGGCCCTTGCCGTAGTCGCTGGAGGTATCGGTGATCAGAGCGGCCTTGGTCGCGCCCAGATCGTTGGCGGCGAACTTCGCCATGGCGGTGCCCTGGAAGGAGTCGCTGAAGCAGATACGGAAGGCGTATTCCTTCAGCGTGGTGGGCTTGCCGTCGGCATCGTATTCCACTTCGCCGTCGGCATTGAATTCCACGGTGACGTCGTCAGCGGTGGCAGAGCCGGAGGCAACGGGGATCTTGTTCTTGTCGGCGACCGGAATCACGGTCTTGAAGGCGCCGGAGGTGGCGGGACCGAGCACGACCACGCAGCCGTCGTTGGTCATGAGCTTGGTGGCCAGGGTGTAGGCTTCGGCAGCGTCGGACTTGTTGTCGTACTTGACCAGCTCGATGGTCTTGCCGTTCAGGCCGCCGGCCTCGTTGATCTCCTTGACGGCCAGTTCAATGCCGGCGACGGAGCTCTGTCCATAGGTGGCGACCGCGCCGGACAGCTCATAGTTCACACCGATCTTGATGGTGTCGGCCTCGGCGGTCTGGCCGCCGTCGTCAGCGGGGGTTTCGTCTTTTTTGCTGCAGGCGCCCAGGGCAAACAGCATGCAGAGGACCAGCAGCAGGCTCAGGAACTTTTTCATGAGATTCTCTCCTTTTTATTTTGGGCCGATGGCCCGATTTTGCATATGGAAACGTCGGCCTCCGCCGGCGGGACTTTTTTGAAAAAAAACAGAGCGCTTGTCCG
>JAFRSP010000003.1 GCA_017427525.1 Clostridia bacterium | reverse complement strand
CACATCCTTTGTCACGGTGATCCTCAACATTGAAGAGGATCATCTCGACTACTTCTCCGGGATCGATGCAATCCGAAGCTCCTTCCTCTCCTACGCCAGACTGACCCTGCCGGGCGGCTGTCTCATCGCAAACGGCGACGATCCCAATGTCACCCTCCTTTTAAAGGAATATGAAGGGAAGCGCCTTGTCTACTCGCTGAAGAATTCCTCAGCCGATTACTATGCGCGGCCGCTCCCTTCCTCGGACGGAGTCTTCTCCTTTGAGATCATGGAAGCCGGCCGGTCGGTTGGGACCTGCCGCCTGAACGTACCCGGCAGGCACAATATAATGAACGCGCTTGCCGCCTCTGCCGCCGCACGGGCAGTCGGCGTGTCGTGGGATGTGATTCTCACCGCGCTTGCCGCCTTCGGCGGAGCCAAACGGCGCTTTGAAGCAAAGGGAACCCTGCATGGGGTGCCCGTGTTCGACGACTACGCCCACCATCCCAGCGAGATCGCAGCCACGCTGCGCGCTGCGCGGGAACGCAACCCCAAGCGGCTGATCTGCCTGTTCCAGCCCCACACCTATTCCCGCACCAAAGCGCTGTGGAAGGAATTTGCCGCATCGCTTGCGCTTGCCGATCTTCCCGTGCTTCTCGACGTCTATGCGGCGCGCGAGGCGCCGGATCCCGAGGTCTCTTCCGAGGCCCTGGCAAAGGAGATTCCCAATGCTCACTACGCGCCCTCCTTTGAAGAGGCAAAGGCATTCTTGTCCCATTCCCTGCAGGAAGGCGATCTCCTGATTACCATGGGGGCAGGCGACGTCTACAAGGTCGGAGAGCTGTTGCTGGCAGAAGAGGCCCCCAACGTGTAACCTGGGTTCTCCGATTCTGAACCCACAGTTTTTTGGTTGATTCGGTCGAGTTTTAGCGTAAAGCTGTTTTCCTTGACATGGATATCCCCAGGCGCATCCACGAAATCGATGCGCCTGGGGATTTTCTTTTTATGCTATTCACCGGGTTCTGCTGATGTGCTTCCAGTCTGCTCGTATGCCTGAGTTCTCGCCTGAAGCACAAGGACATGTCCCTCTCCAAAATCATAGACATGGCGCGATTTCGGCAGAGGAAGAAGGTATACCTGACCGTCTCCCGCGCCGCTCGGCAGGTAGACGGTGCCGTCCTCCCCTACCGCCTGCGCCGCCCTTCGAAAGCTTCCATAGTAATAGACCGACTCTTTTCCGAAGGTTACTCCCACCGTGTTGCGCGGATGCGGCGAATCCTGTACCCAGGCACCAATCCGCTTGACAAAAGCATACAGCACTTCACCTTGTTCTTCCTGAACAGTATAGAGCTGGAATTCCTCCGTCTGAAATCCGGGTTTCACACTCTCAAAGCGGTTTTCCAAATAGCTCTGAGGAGAGAAGGTCACGGCCGATCTTGCTCCTGTAGGAAAGAGCTGTGCATAGAAGAACAGAAGCAGCGGGATCATCATCAGCCCCATCGTTGTGGAGTTCTTGCGGGCTTTTTCCGACCTGCTCTTAATCTCTCGATTGACACGCTGCATGCTTCTCACCTCTCGCCTACAGTATAGCATCGAAGCATGCTGCTGAACAGCCCTTTTTTCTGCCATGTGAGGGAGTTTTTTGACGGTTGCACATAGGCGATTTCCTCTCTTTTCACAGCATCAAAACACTGTCTCCATGAAAAAAATCACCCGAGGGGAAACCCCTCGGGTGATAAGCTGTTTTACAGGTTACGCGATATCCGCATACATGAAGTACCAGTATCCGTAAGCAGAGTGCCACATACCGCTGATCGACGGGCTCTGCAGCCAGAAGTCATTGTAGTATGCAACCGGGATGCAGGCGGCCTGCTCCATCAGGATATCCTCTGCGGCGTGGAGCGCAGCAGAACGCTCGGTGGGATCCACCGTGGTGCGGGAGATATCCATGTTGGCGTCGAAATCCGCATTCTTGAAGTTGCCGTCGTTGTTGCCGTTGGTGCTATAGAGCAGATCCAGCATGTTGGAGGGATCGCTGTAGTCGCCGACCCAACCATTGCGGCTGATCTCATAGTCGCCGGCACGGCGCATGGGGGTGAAGCTGGCCCACTCCACGATATCGACCTTGAGCTGAACGCCGATCTGTGCCCAGGCGTCCTGCAGATACTCGGCAACCACCTTGTGGTAGCCGGCGTCGTTGGTGGAATAGGTGATCTGGAGATCGGGATTCTCGGGATCTCCGGCGTAACCGGCCTTCTTCATCAGTTCGCGGGCCTCGGCCAGATTGGCCTCGTAGTCGGAACCGATATAGACCTCTCCGCCATTGGCCTTATCCATGAACTCGCCGCCCAGAGGATCGATCCAGCCCGGGCCCATGAAGTTCCAAGCGGGGCTGTAGGTTCCCTGCATCAGCGTGTCGGCCACATACTGACGGTCGATCGCCAGGCTCAGAGCCTTGCGGACATCGGCATTGTCAAAGGGAGAAACCTCGGTATTGAGGCTGATATAGTAGGTGCCGATAATCGGCTCAACATGGAACTCGCCGTTGCCGCGCAGGCTGGGGATCTCCTCGGTGGGAACGTCCTTGATGAAGAGAGCCTCGCCGGTCTGGTAAGCGCTGTAAGCGGCGTTGGAATCCTCGATGAGCAGCCACTTGATGCTGTCGAGCTTGATCGCGTCGGCATTCCAGTAGTTGGGGTTCTTCGCAGTGAGGATATGGCTGCCGGGGACCCACTCGGTGATATAGAAGGGGCCGTTGCAGACATAGGTCTCGGGAGAAACCGCCCAGCCGTCGCCATTGGCTTCAATAGTGGCCTTCTGAACGGGGCTCAGGGTTGCAAAGGCGGCAAGGCTGCCGAAATAGGTGCAGGGAGCGCTGAGCTCAACCACAAAGGTCTTGGCATCGGGAGCGGAAATCGCAAGCGCATCCACGTCGCCGGCCGCAGCGGCTTCAAAGCCCTTCACGTTCTGCAGAACCGTTTCGGCATAGGGAGCGGCGGTAGCCGGATCGACAACGCGCTTCCAGCTGTAGACAAAGTCTTCCGCGGTGAGGTCGGAACCGTCAGACCACTTGAGTCCATCACGGAGATGGAAGGTCCAGGTCAGTCCGTCTTCGCTGGTTTCCCAAGTCTCGGCTGCACCGGGGGCCAGTTCGCCGGCCTGATCCACAGTCAGCAGACACTCATAAAGGTGGAGCAGCATGTTGCCGCCATCCACAGCGCTGTTCAGCGCGGGATCGATGGTCTCGGGGTCGGGGCCGACCTGAACAGCAAGCTGCTTTTCAGCGGGCTCCTGCGCTCCGTCATCCTCTGTCTTCTTGTTGCATCCGGCCAGCACGCCGAACAGCATCACAAAGACGAGAAACAGGGCAAGTTTTCTTTTCATGTTTCATCCTCCTAAGATATTCACCTTATTTTTACCACTTTACACAATAAAGTGTCGTGGCCAGTGTAACAGTTATTGCAAGAAAAATCAATGATTTCCAAATAAAATCAGCAAATTGCTGTGTTTCATACCATTTTATCGTGAAAACTGCATCTTCAAATTGGCCATTTTTATATCACATTTGAATCGTCGACACGATCGATGTGATGGCAGGCCACATAGTGGCCGGATGAAACCTCTTCCCATTTTGGCGGCTCCTGCGCGCACCGCTCGTCCGCATAGGGACAGCGCGTGCGGAACCGGCATCCGCTTGGCGGATTGACAGGGCTCGGCACATCGCCCTGGAGCACGATCCGTTTAGTCGATCGACTGACCTTGGGGTCTGCAATGGGAATCGCTGAGATCAAGCTGCGGGTATAGGGGTGCAGACTGTGGAAGGTCAGCTCATAGCTGTCTGCCAGCTCGACCAGTCCGCCCAGGTACATGACGCCGATGCGATTTGAGATGTGCTTCACGATACTCAAATCATGTGCAATAAACAGATAGGTCAGCCCCATGTTCTGCTGCAGGTCTTCAAACATATTGATCACCTGCGCCTGAATCGAGACATCGAGCGCCGAAACAGGTTCGTCGCAGACAATGAATTCCGGATCCACCGCGAGCGCTCTTGCGATTCCCACCCGCTGACGCTGTCCGCCGGAAAACTCATGGGGGTAGCGGTTGGCGTGTTCGGAGTTGAGTCCCACCCGCTCGAGCATCTGGATAATACGGTCCCTGCGCTCCTGCTTGCTCGCAGCGAGGCGGTGGATATCGATTGCCTCGCCCACGATATCCCCCACCGTCATACGGGGATCGAGGCTGGCATAGGGATCCTGAAAAACGATTTGCATCTTGCGGCGATAGGGAAGCATGTCCACCGCTGTTTTTTTGCCGTAAACCGGTCTGCCGGCCTCGTCGGTCTTGATACTGCCGTCTTCCTCTTCCAGCGGTAGGTCGCCGGAATCGAAGATGACTTCACCGTCGTACAGAATCCTTCCGCCGGTCGGCTCATGGAGCCGGAGCAGGGTTCTGCCCGTTGTGGTCTTCCCACAGCCGGACTCTCCCACCAACCCTAGGGTTTCTCCCTTG
>JAFRSP010000040.1 GCA_017427525.1 Clostridia bacterium | reverse complement strand
TTGGAGCGGGGGCCGCTTCCTCTATCCTTCTGTGTTCGGCGGCGGTTCTCCCGCTTGCAAAACGCAGAATCTAATCCAGTTCGATGGAAAACCCGGATGCGACCTCATGAATCGGGATCCTGCTGTGGATGGCGGCTTTTGCCTCAAAATCCACACAGTGGCAGGGATAGAGGTTTCGGATCCCGTTTGTCTCAAAGTATTCGATGGTCTTTTCCAACTGCCGCGACCGCCCGAAGAGGTGAAATCCTCCCAGGACGCCTGCGATCCGCTGCTCCCTGCAAACCTCTTTTGCCCGCTCCATGATATTGCAGATCCCGCTGTGGGAGCAGCCGGTGATGAGAAAGAGCCCGTCTTTGGTCTCGCAGGCCAGCGCCGTATCGTCCGGCAGGGGGTCGTCCCCCAGTCTTCCCTCTTCAAAGTCGGTCACCCTGGGGATCTCCCCCAAATAGACGATATGCCGGCTCATCCGAACCGGCTCCCTTGTGAGCCGCAGAGGAAGGCGCTTTGCCAGCTCCTGTGCGGAAATGGGCGAGCCGATGTCCCGCTCTCCCTCAAAGCGAGCACGGAAACAATCCGGGTGCGCAATGAGGGGAATGGTTTTCGCATAGGGCTGCCGCACCCATGCCGTCAGGCCGCGAATATGGTCGTAATGGCCGTGAGAAAGGGCCGCCTGCGTCACGCCGGAAAGATCAACCCCGAAGAATTCCGCGTTTTTCAAAAACAGATCTGTGATCCCCATATCAAACAGGATGCGCTGATCCCCGTCTTCCAGGTAGATGCTGACCCCGGGCTCTCCCATCACGTCCACGTCGATATAGGTGGCGTTGTCCACCAAAACCAGCAGTTTCATGCTACATGCTCCTCTCCGCCCTTTTGTTTCCCGTGGCTTCTGTTTTTAGTATCCTCAAAAGGGCCCTTCTTGTCAATCAGGCTTTTAAAGCCCTCAACACGGCAGAACGGTTGCCTCAGCCGCATTTGTCGGGTATAATGGACAAAAGAGCAAGAGGTGGGACGTATGGCAAAGGAAAACGGAACATGGATCATGCGCGGCATGGATGAATCCGACCCGCGCTGTCTCCACACGGCCGAAGAGCTCATGGACTATGTTGATCAAGTCGGCTTTCTCCCTCTTTTCCAAAACAAAATCCCCGGCTTTTCCGTGGAGGAGCGCACCGTTCCCGCCTTTTGGTGGTCGGACAACGAGGAGCACGACCCGTGGAGCTGGAGAATCCGTATCGCCCAAAGCGGACGGATCGCCTATGGGAAATTCTTCGACAAAAAAGCCGGGTTCATTTCTCTCAAATGGCTGCCCGACTTTGCAAATGTCCGGCGGGACGGCTATGATTTCGACGCACGATGGGACGATGGCCTTGCCACCCGCCGCGCAAAGCGCATCATGGATCTCTTCCTGTCGGGAGAAGAGTTGTTTTCCTATGAGATCAAGCAACGGGCAGGCTTCCACAAAGAGGGCGAAAAAAACTTCGAAGGCGTGATGGCGGAACTGCAGATGCAGACCTATCTGGTCGTGCATGATTTTCGCCGCCGTCTGAACCGCCAGGGGCTTCCCTATGGCTGGCATGTCGCCCGCTATGCCCCGCCCGAATCGATCTGGGGCTACGACCTTGTCGCCAGGGCCTATGATGATGCGCCGGAAGTTTCGCGCGAGCGCATTCTCCGCCAGCTTCAGGCCGCATTCCCCGCCGGAGAAGCGCGCGATTTCAAACGCCTGCTGCGCTGAATCCACCCCCTCCCGCGCCCTGCAAAACGGCGCCCTCTCCGCACCGCACCACAGCCCCTTTGCGCAAACAAAAAGGGCCCTCCGCCTGATGGGCTCAGGCCGGTCGGCCAATGGAGCAGGGAGCGTAAGCTTTCCGCCCTGTTATTCAAAAAGGAGACCACCATGAAACAATCATTCCTCGTGAGCCTCTGCCGAAAGGGCCTTCTCGGAGGATGGATCACCGCAGATGACGAAGCCATAACCTATCAAACCGGCAAACTGACGGTTCCTCCCGAATTCAGGAACCTCAAACTGCCCTACAGCGAGATCTGCGGCGTCGCAAAGGGCCGCCTCTTATGCCTTCCGACGGTTTCGGTTACGATGCGCGATGGAGCATGCCACAAATTCCTTGTCTTTGACCGAAAACGGTTCTGCTCCCTGCTCGCCTCCAAGGGGATCTGCGCACTGTCGGAGTAACACGGCTTTTCCTTCGCATGACAGGAACAAAACGCGGGATATCTTCTCCCGCCCCTGTCTCGCACAAAAAAGAAAGCACCGTTTCCACGATGCTTTCTGGTACGCCCGACAGAATTCGAATCTGCGACCTTTGGAGTCGGAGTCCAACGCTCTATCCAACTGAGCTACGGGCGCATATCGGAAGGGCACGACCGCTTGCGCGGCCGTGCCGCTTCGGCTGGTTCCGTCGCTGTTTTCTCTTTTTCGACCCATTCGGTCTTTTGAAAAAAACCACCGATTCCCGGTGGTTTTTATTGGCATTTACTTCAGACCGAACTTCTTGTTGAAACGATCCACACGCCCGCCAGTATCCACCAGCTTCTGCTTTCCGGTATAGAACGGATGGCATTTCGAGCAAATTTCAACCTTAATATCCGACTTGGTGGAACTGGTTTCGATCACTTCGCCGCACGCACAGCGGATGGTCGTTGCATTATACTTGGGATGAATTCCCTCTTTCATTTCGGTTCACCTCGCTTATTGGGATTCATTAGCTTAAGTATCATATCACACTCTTGCGGCAATTGCAAGAGATTTTTTAAAAAGGTTTTGCTCTGTCGAACGGCAAAAAGGAGCTGTGTTCCATGGCGTTCGCCAT
>JAFRSP010000039.1 GCA_017427525.1 Clostridia bacterium | reverse complement strand
CCGTGGTTCCGAACTGCATCGGCCGGCCCGGCACATCCAATCTGCCGCGCTCTTCAAGCAGCCCCTTATCGAGCAGAGATGCAACCACACCAGAGCTATCCACTCCGCGGACCTGCTCCAAAAACGCCCGCGTTACCGGCTGATTATAGGCTGTTATGGCCAATACCTCCAATGCTGCCGGGGAGAGCGAAATCTCCCGTTTCTTGTCGAGCAGCGCACGGACACAGCCCGCATACTCTTCTCTGGTGCAAAGCTGATATGCGCCATCAAGACGAAGAAGGCGGATCCCCCGCGCTGCGACATCGTATTCTGCGCGCAATTCTTCCAGCAGCTCTTCCAGCCGCTTCAATGGAATCCCCAAGGTCTGAGAAAGGGCTTCCGCCTCTATCGGTTCACCGCAGGCAAACAAAACGGCTTCCAACGCCTGCTTTTCTTTTCCCTTCGGAAGCAGGCCAAACGGTTCAGTGCGTTGTTCCAACAGCTTGTCCCTCCCTCTTCAAACGAAGTTCCATCCCCTCGTCGTCTCCCGTCAGCAAAATACGGTCCTGCTTTGCAAGATCCAGGATTGCCATAAATGAGGCAACCGCATCCGACAGGGATTTTTGGGAATAGATTGCCTCCCGAATATTGAGTCGCTTCTTTTCAAGCAGCTGACGCAGCAATCCAAACATTTTGGCCGCAACCGAGATCGTCTTATGGACGATGATCCCTGAAAAGCTTTCGATTGGCGGAGGCAGGCGGCGCAGGTTCCCGCGGAACACCGCTCCATATGCGTCGATCAGGGTCGACAGCTGGTGCGGACGCAAGGTCGGGGGGCTCCGGTCGAGCTTTTCCTGGGCCCTAGCATAGAGTCTTTTCCCAAACCGGTCATAGCGTTCGGAAAAGGTTTTTGCCAGCTCCTTATAGCGAAGATACTCGGCCAGCATGGCTGCAAGCTCTTCCCTGGGATCCTCTTCATCCTCCTCGATCGGGAGAAGCATGCGGGATTTCAGGTAGATGAGTTTTGACGCCATGAGCAAAAACTCGCTCATATTGTCCGGATCGATGAGCCCCGGAGATTCCATCGCAGCCAAATATTGCTCCAGCAGCTCGGCAATGGGGATCTCCCGAATGTCGAGCTTGTTCTTTTCGATCAGATAGAGCAGCAGATCGA
Organism: Clostridia bacterium; assembly: GCA_017427525.1. GTDB lineage: Bacteria > Bacillota > Clostridia > Oscillospirales > Feifaniaceae > Galloscillospira. The sequence continues at coordinate 3,453 of JAFRSP010000039.1, read as the reverse complement.
GCGGGCCCTCAAAGAACTCCAGCGTATAGGTCACTGGCTGCATGCAGCATCTCCCCCTTTCTTCCGATGTGGAATCGTTCTGTTCTTTCAGCGTATCAGCAGACGAAAGATCGGCACGATCAAGGCCTGCATCCCACGGATCACTCCGTCGCGCAGGAAGGCGATCGGCCGGCTGAGCAGCCCTGTCCACAACAACAAAAACAAAACGGGCTGAAAATAACCTTCATAACGCATGATGGAAAAATAGAGGCGGTTCGGCAAAACTGAGTAGAGTATTTTGGAACCGTCGAGCGGGGAAACAGGCAGGAGGTTAAACACAGCCAGTCCCACATTGATCAGCACCATGATGTGCAAAAAGCTTATAAGATAGTTTGTCAGCATACTGCCTTTTGAATAGTAGTATGTCAGATAGAAGCAGAGCATGGAGAAGAAGGCAAGCAGCAAATTGGAGATCGGCCCGGCGGCGGCAGAAATGGCCATTCCCTTTTTTTGATCCCGAAAATACATGGGATTAATGGGAACGGGCTTTGCCCACCCGAATCGGAAAAAGAACATACAAAGCGTCCCGAGGGGGTCCATATGCGCCATCGGATTCAGGGTAAGGCGACCTGCGTCTTTTGCCGTTGGGTCTCCGAGGCGGTATGCCGCGTAGCCGTGGCTGAACTCATGAAGCGAAAGAGAAAGCAGCACGGCAGGGATCAGATAGACGGCGTCTTGCAGTAACGAACGGAGAGACTGAAGCAAATCGATTGTTCCTTTCTTTTTAAAAGGGCCTGCAGGCACTCATGCGGCCATGCCGCTTGGGCATCCCGTTTTTCACATTTCCCGCAGCTTAGAGAAACAGTTTGTAATACCGATTCAGCACCGTTTTCATCACGCGGGTGAAACAAATATCATAGAGCACAAAGGCAAGATTGAAAAGCGCAACGGCTAAGAAAAGCTGTCCTTGAAATTCATCCAGAGGGATCCCAAGCAGACGGCAGATTCCGTAGCCAAGCAGCAGCATCCCGTTGCAGAAAACCAGCTTTACTGTCCAGCAGATCACACCGGTGAAAGCGCGTTCTGCCGCACGCTTGACAAGGGGGTAAATCCCAAAGAAGAGCAGAAATTCCAGCGCTGTTTCCTTTCTTGGAAGGAATAGGATCGAGAGAACCGAAGCCGTAATATAGCAGAGCATGGCCGACGTTGCGCCCCATTTGAGCAACACGAAGAGCACCAAAAAACTGGAAAGCGCTGCACAGGTCAAGGTGAAGGATGGAAAAGGCACTGAAGCCATCATGACCGCAACGGCTGCCGCAGCAAAAAGCCCGCCTCCGGTGATTTCTTTTGTCTTCAAACGCGCTCTTCCCTTCTGTTGTGTCGCTGTTGCAGGCCGGGCCGCCGGGGCGGATCCGCCGAACGATCCCTTTCCACCCACCCTTTAGCGGCAGCAGCAGTTACAGAATGAGTTGATACACAAAAATGTGGTGCACATCTCGCAGGGACCTCCTCCACAGGGAAGGCAGCAGGTTGTGGCGTAAGGCATCCCGCCCTCACCCGAAAAGGGCATCCCAGCCCCTCCCAAAGCGGCACGATATTCGATATTCTGTGGATCCAACCGAACGGCCTCTTCAAAATAGGTCCTCGCATCGGCCAGCCAGCCTTTTTGCCGGAGTACCATTCCCATCAGGAAATGCCATTCCGCTGTTCGATTCGATGCGTTCACCGTATCAAGAAGCCGGTGCGCCTCTTCAACGCGTCCAGTATAGATGAGGGAACGGATCTGCGCAAAGAGGGGCGCCGCACTGCCCTGCTGACCTCCGGATTGCCCATTGCGGCTTCCTTCTCTGCCCGCCACACGCTCCTTGACAATCGTATCATAGGCTTCGTTGATTTCCCGCATCTTTTCCTGTGCAAGATCTGCCAAGGGATTGTTCTGATAGTTATCGGGATGATACTTTTTGGCCAGTTCCCGATAGGCGGATTTGATTTCCTGTTCACTGGCGCTTCGGGGAACGCCTAAAACTTCATACGGATCCTTCATTATATGCTCCTTACAGGCAGAATATGAAATTCCGGAGGATGCCTCACAGGCGAGGTTCCCTCTGCTTTTCAGCCAAAATCGCTTGCTGACGCGCCGCCATGCCGGGACCTGCCACATTTTCCAAAATGCCGAGGTAACGGCGCGCCGGCAGCAGAGAAAGCGCTGCAGAGACCGCCGCGGATGCATCCTGCAGCAGTAAAAGCGCGCGACCCGGGTCAAAAACTCCCTTTTGAAACGCTCCTGACTCCCGCAGAGCGTTAAATCGCCCTTTTTCTTCGTCCTTTTCCCAGTCGTCCGCTGCGTCCATCAGATACACCCAGCGTCCGAGCTGGTATCCGAGCTGTTCCAACACCCGTTTTTGCGTATCGTCTTGCCCAAGAGGCGTTACCAGGCGGGAAAGAAGCCTCCCGTTGTGGTGCGCATACGTGTCAAGGCTTTCCCCTTGTCGGGATTCTGCTTCGGCTTGCAGCGCAAGCTCCTGTGAAACTGCTTCAAATGCAAGAGGATAATCCCGCGCCGCTTTGCGATATGCCGATTTGAGAATCCCCAAACCTGTCGCCGAACAAATCGGCCGGAGGCCCCTCTCGTCTGCACGGTCGTCTTCCAGCTTTCCGCATACCAGCAGAACCTGAACGGCGGCTGCATAGCGCAGCGCCTCTGTTTCTTCGAGATAGGCTCGTTTTTTCAACGGATGGGTGATGCAGTTTCCGAAACGCACCTTCGGCTCTTCAGGCAAGAGCGCCAGCCCGAGCGCTGCCAAAAAGGCAAAATCATAGGAGAGCCCGACAGAAGAAGCCAGCCCGTATCGCTCCCTTAAACAGTGGCAAAGCCCGCAATAGACGGCCTTATAGGTATCGAGTTCACGAACCCGAAGCTCGGGCTGGAAGGCAGTCAAATACCCGAACATGACGAAACCTCGCTGATGCTGTGTGGTTTCTCCTCTGCCGCATTGGTTTCACTTGCGTTCAGGGATTTCTCCCGTTCCAGCACCTTTTTCAGATAGATGCCGGTATAGGATTTTGGATTCTGGGCCACCTCTTCCGGGGTGCCAGCTGCAACCAAGAAGCCTCCGGCATCTCCTCCCTCGGGTCCGAGGTCGATGATATGATCGGCATTTTTAATGATATCCAGGTTGTGTTCGATCACAACGACCGTGTTGCCCTCGTTGACAAAGGTCTGCAGAACCTCGATCAGCTTGTGCACGTCTGCCGTATGCAGTCCTGTCGTGGGCTCGTCGAGCACATAGATGGTCCGCCCTGTCGAGCGTCTGGAGAGTTCCGTCGCAAGCTTGACCCGCTGAGCCTCACCTCCGGAAAGCTGGGTGGAGGGCTGCCCGATTTTGATATAACCCAGTCCGACGTCGCACAGGGTCTGCAGCTTTCTGCGAATCTTTGGGTGGTTTTTAAAGAATTCCATCCCTTCGTCCACTG
>JAFRSP010000038.1 GCA_017427525.1 Clostridia bacterium | reverse complement strand
CTGCCCTACCGCATACGGCGGGCACATCAGATCGCCCGAAGCAGTCATTATCAACCTTGATCTGTAGAGATCCGCACAATCTCATATCGGCATGACGCCAGTCGCAAATAAGCGACTGGCTTTTTTAATGCCCAAAACCATCCTGTCGGTGCGGTCAGGCGGGAAATCCACAAGGAAAGGAGGTCAGACAGCGGCCGGTTCCGGCTGTCTGGACAGAAAACCCAGCATCCTATTCTCGCATACGTCAACAGCCGGAGCGTCCGGCTGCTGGAGCGTATATGGCATTTTTTCAGAGCGCTGTCGGCGTTCTCCAGACCCTCGTGATCGCGCTTGGCGCAGGTCTCGGCATCTGGGGCGCGATCAATCTGCTGGAAGGTTACGGCAACGATAACCCTGGCGCGAAGTCCCAGGGCATGAAGCAGCTGATGGCAGGTGGCGGTGTAGCCCTGATCGGCACCACCCTCGTCCCTCTGCTTGCCAACCTGTTCGGCTAATCAATAACCACTATCCCCGCCCTCCCGCGCCAAGCGGGAGGGCAGAAAGGAGGTCCCACATTGGATCAACTGTGGGCCAAAATCGCAGACTGGCTGAAAGACATTCTGATCGACGGCATCATGAGCAATTTGTCGGGGATGTTCGACAGCACCAACCAAAAGATCGGTGAGATCGCGGGCAATGTGGGAACGACCCCGCAGGCATGGAACGGCGGCGTTTTTACGATGATCCAAAACCTCTCGGAAACAGTCATCGTTCCCATCGCCGGGCTGATTCTCGCCGTTGTCATGACCCTGGAGCTGATCCAGCTGATCACAGAGAAGAATAATCTCCACGATCTGGATACTTGGATGTTCTTCAAGTGGGCTTTCAAATCCGCAGCGGCTGTCCTGATCGTCACCAACACATGGAACATTGTCATGGGCGTCTTTGATGTGGCACAGAGCGTTGTCAATCGGGCGTCCGGCGTGATCGTCGGCAATACCACCATCGACATATCCTCCGTGACAAACGGTCTCGAGGCGCGGCTGCAGAGCATGGAGGTCGGAGAACTGTTCGGTCTCTGGTTCCAGAGCCTGTTTGTGGGTATCACCATGCAGGCTATCACGATTTGCGTGTTCCTCGTTACCTACGGGCGCATGATCGAGATCTACTTGGTCACATCCGTCGCTCCGATCCCAATGGCGACTATGATGAGCAAGGAGGCAGGCGGCATGGGTCAGAACTATCTTCGATCCCTGTTTGCCCTCGGCTTCCAGGCATTTCTCATTATCGTCTGTGTGGCAATCTACGCGGTGCTGGTGCAAACGATCTCCATCAGCGGTGATCTGAGCGCTGCCATGTGGAGCTGTATGGGCTATACGGTGCTGCTTTGCTTCTCGCTCTTCAAAACGAGCAGCCTCGCCAAGTCTGTATTCAACGCACATTAAGGAGGTCCCATTATGGCATACATGCCTGTACCCAAAGATCTGTCCAAGGTCAAAACAAAAGTTCTATTCAATCTCACCAAGCGGCAGCTTATCTGCTTCTCCGGCGGCGCGCTTATCGGCGTACCGCTTTTCTTTATGCTCAGAAACCGGATCGGTGTGAGCTCGGCTGCGTTGGTGATGGTGCTCGTCATGGTTCCGGCCTTTCTGCTGGCCATGTATGAGCGAAACGGTCAGCCGCTGGAAAAGGTGCTCTGGAACATCATCAATGTTCTGTTCCTGCGCCACAAGCAACGGCCATACAAGACCAACAATTTCTACGCCGTCATAGAACGGCAGCAAAAACTGGATAAGGAGGTATCTGCTATTGTCCAAAAGCGCGCTGACCCGCGCAGACAAAAAGGCGATCCGGGAAGTCATCGCAAGAGCAAACCGCACAGATCGCCGTGAGAAGTCCGCGCAGGACAGCATCCCTTTTCTACAGATGTGGCCGGACGGCATTTGCCGGACCACAGATAAGCATTACACCAAAACCGTCCAATTTCAGGACATTAACTATCAGCTGTGCAAGCCGGACGACAAAGACACCATCTTCGGAGGCTGGGCCGGATTCCTCAATTACTTCGACAGCTCCATAGATTTCTCTCTGAGCTTTCTCAACCGGAGCATGTCGGCCAACGGCCTTGAGGCCGGGATCTTTATTGAGAACACCGGCGATGACTTTGACGCCGTGCGTGACGAATATAATGGAGTGCTCGAAGCACAGCTTGCCCTCGGCAACAACAGCATCATCAAGACCAAGTATCTCACCTTTGGCCTTGACGCCAAAAGCCATAAGGATGCCGAGACCAAGCTAAAAAGCATCGAAAATGCCGTTCTCAGCAACTTCAAAAAGCTCGGCGTGCCGGCAGCGCCCTTGTCCGGAAAGGCGAGGCTCCGTCTGCTGCACAGCATCTTCCATATTGGGACTTCCCAGCCCTTCCGCTTCAACTGGAAGTGGCTTGTCCCTTCCGGCCTCTCGGTCAAAGATTTTGTCTCGCCCAGCAGCTTCGAGTTCAAAACCGGCAACAGCTTCCGCATGGGCGACACCTTTGGGCAGGCTAACTTCCTGCAGATCGACGCCGCAGAGCTGGATGACCGCGTTCTCGCGGATCTGTTGGATGTGGAGAGCGACATTCTCGTGACGCTGCATATCCATGCCGTAGACAGAAATAAGGCGATCAAGACCGTCAAGCGGAAAATCACCGACCTTGACCGGGCAAAGATCGAGGAACAGAAAAAGGCTGTGCGTTCCGGTTATGACATGGACATTATCCCGTCTGACCTGGCCACTTACGGTGAGGACGCCAAGACGCTTCTGCGCGGCCTACAAAAGAACGATGAGCACATGTTCCTCGTGACGCCGCTGATCGTAACCTTCGCGGGAAACCGGCAGGATCTGAAGAACCAGGCGCTGCAGCTCAGCTCCATCGCGCAGCGGCATAACTGCTCGATGGTGCGGCTGGACTTCCAGCAGGAAGAGGGCTTGATGAGCTCTCTTCCGCTGGGGAATAACCTCGTGGATATACAGCGCGGTCTTACCACCAGCAGCACGGCAATCTTTGTCCCCTTTACGACCCAGGAGCTGTTTCAGCCGACGCGCCGTGCTCTGTACTACGGCATCAACGCTCTGTCCAACAACATGATCATGGTGGATCGGCAGGTGCTCAAGAACCCCAACGGCCTGATCCTCGGCGTTCCCGGCAGCGGCAAATCCTTCTCAGCCAAAAGAGAGATTCTGAACGTGTTTCTCGCTTGCCCGGAGGACG
>JAFRSP010000037.1 GCA_017427525.1 Clostridia bacterium | reverse complement strand
CAACTCATGCGGATACTGCTTCAGCCTCTTTTCCGGTTCGTTGATCCCCACCAACGTCAGCAGCTCCTTGGCCCGTTCTTTGGCCTCCTGACGGCTTTTGTTGGTATGGAGCAGGATGACCTCACAGATCTGATTGCCGATGGTATAGACCGGATTGAGCGAGGTCATGGGGTCCTGAAAAATGATCGAGACCTCGTTGCCGCGCATGCTGCGCATTTCCTTTTCGGTCATAGCGTTGATATAGTGGCCGTTGAAAAAGAGATCTCCTCCGATGATCCTGCCGGGATAGGCCGTCAGCCCCATGAGGCTGTATGCCGTGACCGACTTGCCGGAGCCGCTTTCTCCCACGATGCCCAGCACCTCTCCCTCTTCGAGGTGAAGCGATACGTCGTTGAGAGCCTTGACCTCTCCAGCGGGTGTGAAAAAGGAGAGACGCTCGTGTTCGATCTTTACCAGCTTATCCTGTTCGTTCATATTCATTCACGCGCCCTCCTTTCCTCAATTCTTCATCTTGGGATCAAAGGCGTCCCGCAGTCCATCGCCAAACAGATTGAAGCTCAGAATGATCAGACTGATCAAAAAGCCTGGCGCCATCAGGAGATAGGGATAGGTCGTCATGCCATTGATCGCAGAGCTGGCAAGGCTGCCGAGACTCGGCAGAGGAACCGCGACGCCCAGCCCCAGAAACGAGAGGAAACTCTCTGTGAAGATCGAGGAGGGAATCTGCAGGGTGGTTGTGACGATCAAGGTGCCGATACAGTTGGTGAGCAAATGCTTTCGAATGATACGACTGTTGGTCGCGCCAAGCGCCCGCGCCGCCGTGACGTATTCGCTCTCCTTGAGAACCAGGATCTGACTGCGCACAATTCGCGCCATTCCCACCCAATACAACAGGGCGAACACGAGGAAAATGCTGATGAGGTTTGCACCGATCGTATTGATCCAGCGAAACGCAGGCGTGTTGGCAAGATTGTCGATGGGCTCTTTCAGGGCAAACGAAATCAAAACGATCAGCAGCACGTCGGGCACTGTGTATATGATATCCACGAGGCGCATCATGATCGTGTCCACCCAGCCGCCGAAAAATGCCGCGACCGCACCGTAGATCGAGCCGATCAGCAAAATGATGGCTGCCGCGACAAGTCCCACAAGAAGAGAGATCCGACTGCCCATCATCACGCGGACGGCATAGTCCCGCCCGAGCTTGTCGGTGCCTAAAATATGGGGAAACACCTTTTCTCCGGCTGCAATTCGCTGCTGCTCTGCCGCAGAATAGGTCATGGGAGAGAGATTTTCACTGCCGCGCACCTGCTCTTTGTAAGTATAGGGATAAAAACTCGGCAGCACAAAGGAGAAGAACATAATCAACACGATGACGACCAGGCTTGCCATCGCCACCTTGTTCTTGAGCAGCCGACGCATCCCGTCTTTCCAGAAGCTGACGCTCTCCCGCAGAATGACCAAGCTTTCCTTTTCGGCGTCGCTGGCGGGGAGAAAATCATCAACCTGCAGCTGAAGGCTGAGGAAATTGTTGTTTGACATATTCTCGTTCCTCCTACTTCAGGTTGATTCTCGGGTCGACAAATTTATAGATGATATCCACGATCACATTCATCACAATGACCAGCGTCGCCAGGAAAATCGTTGTTCCCATGATCATCATATAATCGCGATTTGAAATGCTGCTGATGAATTCACCGCCAAGACCGGGGATTGTGAAAATTCTCTCCACAATAAACGACCCTGTGAGTGTATAGGCCAGCATGGGTCCCACATAGGTGAGCACCGGCAAAATGGCGTTGCGCAGGGCATGCTTAAAGAGGGACACCGTCTGCGACAGCCCTTTGGCTTTGGCTGTGCGCATATAATCCTGTCCCAAAACGTCGAGCATGGAGGAACGCATCAGTCGGGCGATGTAGGCGGTTGGATAAAAGCTCAGGGCGAACACCGGCATGATAAAGTGCTTCCAGGTGCTGATCCCCACTGTGGGAAGCAGCCTCAGCTTGACCCCGAAGAAATACATACAGACCGAACATATGACAAAGCTCGGAACGGCGATCCCGCAGGTGGCGATCACAATGATGGTATTGTCGATCGCGGTTCCCCTGTTGAGGGCTGAGATGCAGCCAAGCGGGATTCCCACGCATAGCGCCATCAAAACGGAAATCCCGCCGATTCTGGCCGAGACGGGGAACTTGGAAAAGATGATATCCTTCACTTCTCTTCCCCGCTGCTTGAGAGAGGGGCCGAAATCTCCGTGAAGAAGATTCTTCATATAGGTGACATACTGCACACCCAGAGGCTGATCCAGCCCGAATTTTGCCTCAAGCGCCGCTCTGGCCTGCGGGCTGATCGCCTTCTCCGCCTCATAGGGGCCGCCCGGCACGGCATTCATCAGAAAAAAAGTGAGCGTTGCGACGAGGAAGATGGTCAGCGCCGCCAGAAGCAGTCGCTTGATGATATACTTACCCACGATCGTCTTTCCTTTCTTTTTGAGGGATCCTCGCTGCGCAACAAACTCTTCATTCCGGAATGGATGAATCAGGTCTTTCCCGCCGAAACGGCAAAAACAATGCAAAAAAAGAAGCGCTGCGGAACCCCATCATACATTGGCATTTAATTTTATCAAGATTTACAGATTAAGTCAAGATTTTAACTTGGTCTTTCCCTTTTCTTTCATTTTCTATATAAGAGAAAAGCCGGAACTGTCCGCCTTTTTTCACAAATATAGGTCTGCTTCAATTGGATTGTTTTGGTTCTATTTCAAAAAATTACCTTTTTTTGCGGAAGAATCTTTAGCTTTCTTTCTTCACAAACCAAGCTTTTCTCCCGAGGGCCCACATCCTTCCCTTTCCCTCTCACCACGGCTCTTTTCCCTCTTTAGATCCTTTCTCTTGAATTGACAAGCTTTTCTCCCCGTCGTATACTAAAAGGTAATCTAAGGGACGGAGTTTTCCTGCTATGACCCACTCCCATCAAACTTCCTTCCCTGAAGAATCAACGGAGTGATCCTCGCAACAGATGCCGCTTTTCTCACCTTCACGGGCTTTGCCCATCTGCCCCGTCGACATTCCGAATCTACATTTTCAGGAGGCTATCATGGATCTTTTCAAGCTGTCTTCGCAGGTGGAGCAATATGTGATCGACCTGCGCCGCGAATTCCACCAGAACCCTGAAATCTCTTTTCAGGAAGTCCGCACCACAACCCGTATCAAGGAAGAACTCGACAAAGTGGGGATTCCCTATGAGACGGTGGGCAGTGGAAACGTTGTCGCTCTCTTTGACACCGGCCGTCCCGGTAAAACACTTGCCATTCGCGCCGATATCGACGCACTTCCCATGGAAGAAAACGACAAATCCCGCCCCTATTGCAGCAAAGTTCCCGGTGCGATGCACTCCTGCGGACACGACGGACACACGGCAATGCTGCTCGGCACCGCCAAGGTCCTCTCACAGATCAAAGACGAACTGACCGGCAAGATCTATCTCTGCTTCCAGGTTGCCGAAGAGGTCGGCGGCGGCGCCGGTGAGATCGTGGCCTATCTCAAGGAAAAGGGCGGCGTGGACTGTGTGATCGGAACCCATCTGGACGGCGGCAGCGACGCCGGTGTGATTCACCTGCCCGACGGTCCCCTTATGGCAGGCGCATATCTCTATGAAATCGAAGTCAAAGGCGTCGGCGGCCATGGCTCCCGTCCCGACAGAGCGGTCGACCCCATCAAGCCCGCCTGCGATATCCTGCTCAAGATCGCCAGCATCCCCGCGCAGTATCACAACCCCTTCGACACCTGTGTGGTCAGCTCCTGTCAGATCCACGGCGGCAGCGCCAGCAACATCATCCCCGAGAGCGTAAAAATCGGCGGAAATATCCGCTTCTTCAAATACGGCGACGCCGACCGTCTTTTCGAACGCATCCGCCTTGTTGCGGAGAATACTGCCAAGGCCTATGGAACCACCGCCACGGTGACTGCGCTCCCCGCAAGTCCTCTCCCCGTGATCAACAATCCCGAAATCGCAGCGATCGGCCGCGAGGTTGCGGCTTCGGTCGGCTTTACCTTCGCGCCTCCGCACGATCCCACCTGCGGTTCCGACAACTACGCGGAATTCCTGGCCGCTTTCCCGGGCTTCTACTGCGATACCGGCGCCAACTGCAAGAATCCCGGCGCCAGCGGCAACCACCACAACCCCACCTTTGACCTCGATGAGAGCGCCTTCCGCCGCATTGTGGAGTTCTTCGCGGCCTTTGCGGTCCGTTTCCTCGGAAAGTAAGCTCCGTTTCCCTTTCACTTGACTGTTTCAAAGCAAAACCCCGGTTACTCTGTCCTATCAAAGCATATCGTTTGGGTCCCCCGATCTGCACCTGCCAGGCGCAGATCGGGGCATCCCTGCGACTTGGCTTTTGCCTGCTCCTTTTTGACGCAAGTCACATTCTATTACCAGGAGGCGATCGAATTCTATGCTGAAGGAATATGAGCATGTAAACGACGGAATGACGAAGGAAGAGCACAAGAAAAAAACCAAAGCCATGCAGAAGCTTCTGACCGTTCAGCAGCAAAGGATTGCCGAAGCAAAGCTCCCAATCATCGTCATGATCGAAGGATGGTCGGCCGCCGGAAAGGGTTGGCTCCTCAACGAGCTGATCAGCGAACTCGATCCCCGATTCTACAGTGTCTTTGCTCTCAGCGAATCGCACCTGAAGGAGAAGGCCTTCCCCTTTCTTGAGCCCTTCTTTAAGGTGATCCCTGAGAACGGGCAGATGCTGTTTATGGATGCGGGTTGGATGGAACACTGTGTGAGAAGCTACCGAAGCGGAGAGATCGACGCTCACGAGTATGACCGCAGGATGCGCTCGGTTCAGCATTTTGAAAAAACCCTGGTCGACAATGGGTATCTCCTTGTCAAGCTCTTCCTTCACATCGGAGAAAAGCAGCAGAAAAAACGTCTTGAAGAACTAAAGAGCGATCCTGAGACTTCATGGCGCGTTTCGGAGGCCGACTTGAAGCAAAACCGCAATTACGATCGCTATCTCGACCTCTACAACGACTTTATGGAAAAAACCGAGCAGTATGCGCATTGGAACATCCTCGACGGCAGCACCCACACTTCCCTCCTCTGTGAAGCCTTCACGGTGATTACGGAAACCGTCGAGCGTGCTCTGGCGGCGGGAAAATACAACGCGCCTCCTTATACAGAGGCCTTCCCCATGGGTGAACTGCCTCGCCTTACTGATGCACAGCTCTCCTTCACCCTCGACGAAGAGACCTATAAGACCGAGTTGAAGGACCTGCAGGAAAAGCTGCGCCGGCTTCATACCGCGATCTATCTGAAAAAAATCCCTGTTGTGATCTGCTATGAGGGCTGGGATGCCGCCGGAAAAGGCGGAAATATCCGTAGACTGACCTATCCGCTCGATCCCCGCGGATTTGACGTCCATCCCATCGCCGCGCCGGAACCCCATGAACTTGCGCGGCACTACCTCTGGCGTTTCTGGACGCGTTTGCCGAAATTCGGCCATATCGCCATCTTTGACCGAACCTGGTACGGACGCGTCATGGTGGAGCGCATTGAAGGCTTTTGCACCGAAAACGATTGGAAGCGCGCCTACTGTGAAATCAACGAATTCGAAAGAGAGCTCGTGGAATCCGGCGCCGTAGTTCTCAAATTCTGGATCGACATTGACAGCGACACTCAGCTTGAACGCTTCCAAGCACGTCAGAACAATCCCGAGAAGCAGTGGAAAATCACTGAGGAAGACTGGCGAAACCGGGAAAAACGGCCGCAATATGAAGTGGCTGTCAACGAGATGTTTGAGAAAACCTCTACGCAATACGCCCCTTGGCATGTCATTGAATCGTTTGACAAGAAATATGCCCGCATTAAGGTGCTTCGCATCGTGGTCGATACCTTGGAACGGGCGTTAAAAAAGAGTTGACCTCTATGAAAAAGCAGCATCTAGCGTCTACCCGTAAAAACGCTCCTCAATCAGAGCGTCAATGCTACCTTGACAGGGAGTTGAGCTGGCTTCAGTTCAACCTTCGGGTCCTGATGGAGGCTGCGGATGAATCCATCCCCATTTTGGAACGTTTGAAGTTTCTCTCGATCTATTTTTCCAATTTGGATGAATTCTTCATGGTTCGCGTGGGACGGCTGATCCATCAAAATCTTCTCTTCCCCGACAGCACGGATATCAAAACAGGCTGGAACCCCTCGCTCCAGCTCAAGCGCATTGCCCGTGAGGTGCGCCGCCAGCAAACCATTGCCGAGGAACTCTTCCGCACCCTCTGCTTTGATTTGGCCCAGCACGGGATCGATGTTTTGAACTTCGAGAAAACCTCAAAAGTGGAAGAGACGATGGCAAAAAAGCTCTTTGTCGACATGCGCGACCTGCTCTCTCCACGGATTCTGAGTCTCCGTCAGGCCATCCCCTTTTTGGGAAACAGAGAAGACTATGTGGTCTGCGCACTTGCCAAGGGCGACAATCAGTCGTTCGGCCTGATCTCTCTCTACCGGCTTCCCAAATTCTGTGTCTTTGAACTGGAAGGTCGTCAGAAGCTCGTGATCGTTTCGGAGCTCGTTCGCCGCTTTTCCGGCATGCTTTTTAAAAATTACGAGGTGAAGAGCACCTGCGCCATCCGCGTTACCCGCAATGCGGATGTGCTGATGGAAGAGGTTCCCTACACATCTGAGGAACACAGGGACGATATGGAGCGCATGCTGCGGAAACGCAAGCGTCAGCAGCCGGTTCGAATCCAAGTTGCCGGAAAGCCCTCGAGCAATCTGCTCTCTTTCATCCTTCGCGGCATTCAGATCCCGGAGCGATCGGTCTTTGTCTCCTCGTCGCTCCCCTTCAACGTCAGCTTTGCCTCGCTCCTGCATGCGACTCCCGACATGAAATACCCCGAGCGAAGACCGGTGCGCACCGTGAAGCTGAGCAAGGGCGAGTATTTCAAATACCTGGAGCAAAAGGATATCCTTCTCAGCTTTCCTTATCAGAGCATGACGCCTTTCATCGAGATGCTCTATGAAGCGGCCGACGACCCGGAAGTGGTCTCCATCCGTATCAGTCTCTATCGTCTGGCAGCCAGCAGCAAACTGGCGGCGGCCCTGGCCTATGCTGCAGAGCGCGGCAAGGATGTTTTATGTCTGTTGGAACTGCGGGCGCGATTTGATGAGCGCAACAACATCGACTACAGTGAAGTTTTGTCTGACGCAGGATGCACGGTGATCTATGGCCTTCCCGGAAAGAAAGTGCACTGCAAACTCTGCGTCATTGCCCGTCGTCATGGGGAAAAGTTCAGCTATATCACCCAGGTTGGCACCGGAAATTACAACGAGGTCACCAGCGAACAATACTGTGACCTCTCTCTGATCACCTCGGACTATCAGGTCGGACTCGATGCAATGGCGATCTTCGATATGCTGGCCGTGGGCCAAACACCGAATGAGACGCAAAAACTGTGGGTCGCTCCCTCCTGTTATGAAACGCAGTTTATGGACTGTCTCGAGCAGGAGCGTCAGAAGGGTTCGCTTGGCTACATTGCAATTAAGGTGAACTCTCTCAACGATATCAATGTGATGCGAAAACTCATTGAATGCTCGCAGGCCGGCAATGAGGTGCACCTCTTTGTCCGCGGAATCTGCTGCATTCGCCCCGGCATTCCCGCCTACACCGAGAATATCCGGGTAAAGAGCGTCGTCGGGCGGTATCTGGAGCATTCCCGCATTTTTGTCTTCGGACGGGATCCGGATCGGCGTATTTTCATCGGCTCGGGCGACCTCCTCACCCGCAACACTCAGCACAGGGTGGAGATCTTTATCGAGGTGGAGCGCGAGACCATCCGTGCGCAGGTGCTCGAGGTTATGGAGGCCTTTCGGGCAGACAATGAGAAGGGCTGGCTCATGCAGTCGGACGGAAGCTATCTCAACCGGCCGCACCGCGTGGGGACCTCCTCTCAGGAGCGGCTGTTCCATTATTTCGTCTCGCAAAGCGTTGAGCTTGCGGAAGAAAAACAGTTAGGCTTTTTCTCCCGGATCTTCGGTTCCTTCTTTAAGCGAAATCCCTGAACTTCAAAGGTCTCAGCGAAATCCGCTGAGGCCTTTTTGCGCGCCGTCTTTCTTCTTCATCCTGTTGACAGAAGAAAATCCCCTCTCCAAAAAGAGAGAAGGCATCTGCCTTCTCTCTTTTTTGGCCCTTTTTCTCTGTTTCTCACTGAGATGCACCGTCCACGGCCGGTTCATCGGGTTTCAGCAGGGCAAAATGCGGCAGTCTCTCCTTCTTTCCCGCATCAGGATTCCTGAATCGATTTAAGGGCTTTGCGATACTCCTCTTCCTTGACCAAACGGTTCACTGCATCGAGCAGAGCCGATGCGGAGAGCCGCTGCGGCAGGCCTAACGCCTTTGCAAGCTTTCTGCGCAGCTCGCTGCTGTTTGCCCCACCCAAAAGCCCGTCTTCATAAAGGTCTGTCCTTGTCAAATAAGGAGGCGAACCATCCTGTTCCCCAAATTGGAAGACGGCCTTCTTGAGCGCGTCCAGAATCAGGTGCGCCTCCACTCCCTCAACTCCCACCTTCCCCTCTTTGCCGGGGGAAGGCTTTCTTTTCTCCTTCCCATACACGTCCGGAATGTAGGCCTGCACGATTTTCCCGCCCCGCATAGCCTCTGTAAGTCGGGTACGGATCCGAAAACCTGCTCCGTCGCTGTCGGTCAGGATGATCACACCCTGCTGCGCTGCGGCACGGGCGAGATACTCCAGCTTTTTCTTGTCCTTGTAGATGCGAAACCCCTCGGTCGTGACGATCACACCGTCGATCAGCGAAGAGAGCTTCGCCTTGTCGTATCGTCCTTCCACCACAACAACCTGTGAAATCTTCAACCTTTCCACTTACGAATCCTCTCAATCCCCTGCTCCAGCAGAAGCCACGGGTCTGCCGCGCTGCTCTTTTGCAGAATATCTATCTCGGAAAGCACCTTGACCGCCATCTCCGGATATCCGTGCGGGATACGAGGCGCATCGCGCAGATACTGCCGAATAAAATAACGCTTACTGGGACGAATGCGGAAGGCGGAAAGCAGCGCATCAACTTCGGTTTTCCCAGCTTCTGCCGCTGCTTTTGCGAAGAGGAGCTCACAAAACGCGCCGCCCAGCGCCGCCGTTACGGCGGTGGGCGCTTCTCTGTTCTTCCTGCAGGCATCGAGCTTTGTCAGCGCCTTATCGTAATCATGGGCAGTCATACAGGAGACCACTTCGTACATGTCCGATTCAGAGCTGGGCATGACGATTTCCGCCACATTCGCTTTGGTCACCCTTCGGGTCTGCGCACAAAGGGCTGCGAGCTTTTCCAGTTCCTTGATCAGCGCAGTCATGCGGTTGTCGCATAAAAAGAGCAGGTAGTCGAGTGCATCCTGATCGGCCACGATCCCCTGCGCAGCAAGCCGTCTGCCCGCCCAGTTTGTCAGTGCGGCAGGGCTCTGCAAGGGGAATTCCACCGAAAAACAGAGCTTCGCAAGCTCTTTGATGCGGGCTTCTCTCCTTTTGCTCCGGTCGATGGGGCCCTCCAAGAAATCGTCTCCGTAGCAAATCACCACGGTGACCTCTTCCGGCAAATCGCCCAGCAGCGCTTTGAAGGCAGCAAGGTCTTCCTTTGGCAGCAGGGCAGGCTCCACCTCTTCCAAAAGAATCAGCCTGCTTCCCGCGCCGAAGGGGGGTGTCTCCACTGCGTCGGCAAAGGCGTCCGCTGAAAAATCCTCCCGGAAGGAGACAGTATCATGCGAGCCGAAGCGGATCTGCAAAAGAGTGCGGATTTCGCCGATATAGTGACGCTTGAGGTATTCCTCTTCCCCATAGAACAGATAGGGCGAGCGCAGGATCCCTGCTTTCAAATCTCTTCGCAAAACGGCAACATTGTCTTCTTTTTTCATGTTTTCTCCTCTTTCAATCCGCTCTGCGGACCGTGTGAACCGCAAACCGTCCGTCTCCCGTTGTGGTCAGCTCCACTGTGCCCTGCTCTCTCGTGAGTAAAACATAGGGACTGAGCGTATACAGGCGCTCGAGCACCGAAGGCGCCGGATGTCCGTAGTCATTTTGCCCTACCGATATTACCGAGATAGCGGGACGGACTGCGAGCAAAAAAGCCGGCGTGCTGGAGGTGTCGGCTCCGTGGTGGGCAACCGAGAGCACATCCGCGTCGAGCAGCAGAGCACAGGCGTCGCTGGACAGAGCATCCGTCTCGGCACTGCGCTCCATATCTCCTGTGATCAAAACGCTGCTCTCTCCACGGTCGATCCTGATCAGCAGCGAACAGTCGTTCAAACCCCGCTCCGGCAGATCCAAAATATGCTCGGCACAGACGGTCAGAACCGTTTTCCCAAGCTGCATGCGGCGCAGAGAATCAACCCGCTCAATGGGGATATCATGGGTTATTCCTGTTTCATAGATCGAAAACAGAGGTTCCTCCGGCCGTGTCACCTGGCTGAGGATCAGCCTGCCGATGGAGATCTCTTTTGCAAGCCCTTCGAGGGCCGACATATGGTCTATATGCGCATGGGTGATAATCACCGCATCGAGATCAAATACTCCGCGGGCATGCAGAGCCTGCAGAATCGTCTCTTCCGGCTGAAGCAGGGATATACTTCCACAGTCGATCAAAACACTCTTCCCTCCGTCATGCACCAACACGCTCGCCCCCTGCCCCACATCGAAAAAAGCGACGCAAAGCGCATCATGTGCGGGAGGCGCGGCCACGATCGCAGCGGCAACAATTCCAAACGCGCAGAAAAAGGCCGGCCGAAAATCAGGACGCTTCTCCCGATAAAAGAAGCAGACGGCAAGCAAGGCAAATAGACTGAGATAGACGATCCACACGCCTATTGCATCGGCATAAAGCGTTCCGCTTTGGAAGTTACTCAGCCATGTGAGAATGCCCATGCAGAACTGCTCGAGCGTCCCCAGCATCGCAGCAACAGGCGGCAAAGGGAAAACCAGATCCAGCACGCCCAACGCCATCAGAAGCATGATCGGATAATAGGTGAGCAGGTTGGCGGGCAGAGCAAGCACGGTGAGCTCGCCAAAAGCGCCCATCAGGACCGGCATTGTTGCAAAGAGCGCCGAGATCGTGAGCGCGCTCATAGCGCAGATCCCATACAACAATCTACTCTTTGCGTGCAGGAGCGAAGCAAACAGCTCGGTCAGAGGCTGCGCAAGAAGCAGGATGCCGAACACCGAGAAAAAACCCAGGAGAAAGCCGGTGGATTCAACCAGATAGGGGTGACCGAAACAGATCAGAAAACCGGCGACCGCAAGAGAGGTGAGTCCGTCCGCCTGACGGAACAGCAGGGTCGCCAGACAGGACATCAGCAGCATCACGCCCGCCCTGCTGACCGAGGGGGTGAATCCCATCAGGGCCATGAGAAACAGAGTCACAGCCATGAGAACCCATGCCGTCTGCCTTTTGTGAAATCCAAACAGAGAGAGCAGCAAAAGAAGCGCCGCAGCTATGGAAGAAAAGTGCATCCCCGAGAAGGTCAGCACATGTGACATACCGGTTCGCTCAAACACCGTCTGCTGCCTTTCTGTCAGCGCACTTCGATCCCCAAAAAGCATGGCCCTTGCAAGAGGGCTCGGAAGTCTTGCGGCAAGCTTTTCCCTATAAAGCGCCAGACGGTCGAGGAGTGAGAGCCTTCCCCTTGTGATCAAAAGGCCGTTTGGATTCTTCGCTGTGATCAAAACGTTGCGGCTTCGATCATATCGGGCCAACCACTTCTCGGCGGCGAGATCGGGAGAATAGAACAGCTTTGCGGAAAAGGAGACCCTGTCCCCGGGCTGCAAATGCCGGGGTTCATCATAAAGCGTGACGGCAATTCTCGTGGCAGGATGGGAAACTACCCCGTCAGCGGTCACGCTCTCGGTGCGGAGCACAAGGTGCTGCGCACCGTCCGTTCCCATTGTGTTTGATTTTACGGTTCCCACAACAAAGGCTTCCGCCCGGTCGAGCCCCTTTGCCGGTTCGATTGCCCGAATGTCATGTATCTGCACTGCTCCTGCTGCCGCAACAACAAGCACAACGCAGAGCATCTTTTGACTGGGTCTTGCTCTTTTGTGCAACACAAAAAACAGCGCCATGCCTGCCGCCACGACGGCGGCGGACATGACGCCGCACAGCGCTCCGGTTAAAAGAACCAGCAAATATCCAAAAAGTCCGATGCCAAGAGGTCTGGTCACAAATCGCACTCCTTCTTGATGGAGGAGCAGAACATCCGGTTATGCCGTCTGACGGCGGATGATTCCGATCGGCGTCTGCTGGCTGGATTGACCCAGAGGGTTGTCCTTCAAAATCCGGGGAATCAGCGCACGGTCGACCGTGGGATCGGAGGCACCCAGCACCTTGCCTTGGAGATCGTTCACATCGACGATGGCGACGCTGTTTCCGATGCGCGCCTTGATCTCGGCCGCCACTTTATCCGGATCTTCGGGGCCCAACACCACGCAGGTGTTATAGGGAGGAAGCGTATACGGGGTAGGTCCGTCGATGGATTCGGCCTTGTAACCCGCGATCTTGTAGAACCATCCGCGCTTCCCAAACAGCTTGCCCACTGCAGAGCAGGCTGCCGCAAACAGG
The DNA here is from genome assembly GCA_017427525.1 of Clostridia bacterium. Classification (GTDB taxonomy): domain Bacteria; phylum Bacillota; class Clostridia; order Oscillospirales; family Feifaniaceae; genus Galloscillospira. Next base: position 9,929 of record JAFRSP010000037.1, on the reverse strand, counting down.
ATCCGCAGGGTTCCGCATTCCCGCAGTGCCATTTCCATGGTCTCGGGAATCCCAAGGCCAATCCCATACGGGGATTTGTAAACAAACTTTGTGAGGAACTTGGCGAGCGGCCTCGGCTTGATCTCGGACAGCGGAACTGCGCGCTTCTGCGAGCAGGCCACCGATTTCTCACTGAGGAACACGATATCTCCCTCCTGGAGATAGGGTTTTGCATAGGTTTCAACCACATCGGCAATCCGATCGTTTTCCGTGATCACATGAGTCTTGATGGGCAGCCGCAGATAGGCGACGCCGTCGACCTCCATGAGATCCATTTTCCCTTCGTTGGGCATGAGTTCCGACAAGATGATCATCCTAACTTTTCACGCACACGGCGCTTGCTTCTTTTAAGTAACAAAAATTACGTCTGCTTTTGACCTCATCCGCCGCTTTGTAGTTTACCCCTGATACGCAGCGGACAGTCAGGTCAGGGGAAAGAGACTGATTTTGCTGTTTCGCCGTTTAGCAGAGACGCTCCTTCATCGCATCCAAACCGCTGAGCAGATGAAAGTGCAGGTGCTTTACAGTCTGGCCCACGCCTTCTCCACAGTTGTTGATCAAACGGTAATTGTTTTCCACATGGAGAAGCTTGGCAATCTTGGGGATCGCCTCAAAGATCGCCTTGACCGCGTCGCTGTTGCTCTCATCGATTCCATCTGCGCTTTCAATATGGCACTTGGGAACAACGAGAACATGCACCGGCGCCTGAGGATTGACATCTGCAAAGCAGGCCACCTTCTCATCCTGATAGATCATATTGGTCGGAATTTCCCCGTTTGCCAGCTTGCAAAAAATACAGTCCGCCATGAATAACAGCCTTCCTTTCTCCCTGATCTCCCCAATGGTTTTTCGGGGAGTCTTGTCAATGTTTCAAGTATTCGGCACGGTATTTTCCGCACCGCTTCGGCGCAGAAAAAAACGACGGCTTTTTCGTTATTATACTCTTAAAATCAGGCAGTTGCAACAAAAAAAGCCATTTTATTTGACTTCTTGCGGTTTTCCTTTTCCCTTAGAAAGAAGCCTTGCAAAAAGGGCGAAAGCAGGATGCTTTCGCCCTTTTCTCTCGATCGCAAAACCGATCTTTCACTCTTTCATCTGCGGGACAAACCGCATTTTTTACTTGGAGAGCTGTACTTTCATCAGCTCCTGTGCGCGGAGCAACGCTTCGTCGACCTTGGAGGTATCCTTGCCGCCAGCCTGAGCCGTATCCGGCTTGCCGCCGCCCTTTCCTCCAGTGAAGGCAGCAACCTCACGGATCAGGTTGCCGCAGTGTGCGCCGCTTTCCACGGCGCCCTTTGTGGCGGTGGCGAAGAAGGTCAGCTTGTCGTCCTTGTCCCCTGCCAGAAGCAAGAAGACCTTCTCGTGTTCGCTCTTGATGCGATCTCCCAGCGAACGCATTTCTTCAATGCCCTGCCCCTTGAGCTTGGAGGCCAGCACCAGAACACCTTCCACCGTTTCTCCGGAAGCGAGCACTTCTTCGAGCGCCGCTCCTGCAAGCTGACCGCGCATCTGCTCAATGGTCTGCTGCGCCGCCTTCTGCTCGTTCATCAGGCTTCTGGCCTTGGCGACCAACTCAGCGGGCTTTGCCTTCAGGATCGAGGCCGCCTCGGCGATCGTCTCCTCCTTGCTCGCCAGGAACTCGAGCAGTCCCCGTCCGGAAACCGCCTCGATTCGGCGCACGCCGGCGGAGATTCCTCCCTCGGACAGAATCTTGAACAGACCTGCTTCCGAGGTGTTCTTCAGGTGACAGCCGCCGCAAAGATCGGTCGTGAGTCCGGGAATGTCGACGACCCGAACGATCTCACCGTATTTCTCGCCAAAGTCGGCAATGGCCCCAAGCTTTTTGGCCTCGGCAAGCGGCATATTGGAGATATTGGTCTGGGTGGCCGAGAAGATGGCCTCGTTGACGATCGACTCCACTTCGGCGAGCTGCTCATCGGTCATCGCCTCGAAATGCGTAAAGTCAAAGCGAATGCGTCCGGGCTCTACCAGAGATCCGGCCTGGGTCACATGATCGCCCAAAACGCGGCGCAGCGCCATATTCAGAAGGTGGGTCGCAGTGTGATTTCGCGTTGCATCCATGCGGCGCGCATAATCGATCGTGAGCGAGAGCTTGTCGCCCAGCTCAAGGAAGCCCTCTTCAACCGCAACCTGGTGCAGGATCTTCCCATCGGGCAGCTTATGCGTTCCCACAACGGCGCCCTTGAAGTGCTCGCCTTCCATGACGCCCACGTCGCCCACCTGGCCGCCTCCCTCGGGATAGAACACGGTCTGATCGGTAATCACGATCGCATGATCGCCCTCTTGAATGCTCTCTGCCAACGCGCCGTTTACCACAAACGCGCGGGAGATCGCCTCACAGTTCTTTTGGTCGTATCCGATGAAGGAGGTGGTCAGCTCCTTGGGAAGGGTGTCGAGCACGCCCTCATCCCAACCAGCTTCGACCGCCGCGCTGCGGGCAGCTCTCGCACGCTCGCGCTGCTCGGTCATGAGCTCCTCAAAGCGCTCTTCATCGGCCGTCATCCCCTGCTCCTCCAAGATCTCACGGGTGAGATCGATGGGGAATCCAAAGGTATCGTAAAGGCGGAAGGCGTCGTCGCCCGGCAGCACGCCGCTTTTGCGGTGTTCTTCGATCAATTTGCCGAGAATATCGAGGCCGGCGTCTACCGTCTCGCTGAAGCGCTCCTCTTCGAGCTTGATGATCTTTTTGATGAACTCCCGCTTTTCGATCAGGTTTGGATAGGCCTCTCCAGAGCAATCCACCACCGTGTCGACCACCTGATACAGGAAAGCCTTGTTATAGCCGAGCAGCTTGCCGTGGCGGGCAGCGCGGCGCAGCAGGCGGCGCAGCACATAGCCGCGTCCCTCGTTGCTGGGCATGATGCCGTCCGACAGCATCATGGTGGTGGAGCGGATATGGTCGGTGATCACGCGCAGAGAAACGTCGCTCTTTTCATTTTCCCGATAGTGCACGCCCACGATCTCAGAAACCTTTTTCGTAATGGCCATCACGGTGTCGACCTCAAAGAGATTGGCAACGTTCTGCATGATGCAGGCCATACGCTCAAGACCCATGCCGGTATCGATATTGGGATGCTCAAGCGGCGCATAGTTGCCGTTTCCGTCGCCGTCGAACTGGGTGAAAACGAGGTTCCAGAACTCGATATAGCGGTCGCAATCGCACCCCACGGCGCAATCCGGCTTTCCGCAGCCCCACTCGGGACCGCGGTCAAAATAAATCTCCGAGCAGGGGCCGCAGGGGCCGCTGCCGATCTCCCAGAAGTTGTCTTCCTTGCCGAGCCGAACCATGTGGGAGGGGTCTACTCCGAGCTCCTTGGTCCAGATGTCAAAGGCCTCATCATCGTTTTCATAGACCGAGATATACAAACGCTCGGGCGGCAGCTCCAGCACCTTGGTGCAGAACTCCCAGGCCCATGCCGTTGCCTCGTGCTTGAAATAGTCGCCAAAGGAAAAGTTCCCCAGCATTTCAAAATAGGTGCCGTGACGGGCTGTCTTGCCGACCCGTTCGATATCCGGCGTGCGGATGCATTTCTGGCAGGTGGTCACGCGGCGTCTGGGCGGGGTGATCTTGCCGGTAAAATAGGGCTTCAGCGGAGCCATTCCCGAATTGATGATCAGAAGGCTCTTATCGTCCTGAGGGATCAGCGAAGCGCTCGGCAGGCGCAGATGTCCCTTGCTTTCAAAGAAGCTGAGGAATTTTTCCCTGATCTCATTGAGACTCATCCATTGCATTACTTCTTCCTCCAGTCAGTTGTTTTTTCGGAAATCTTTTGCGGTTTTGCAGCCCGCAAAAGCTGTGAGGCGGCGAAATCAGCTTTTTCCTATTGAAAAAAGCCTCTTTCGCCCCCAAAAAGGGACGGAAAGAAGCTTCCCGCGGTACCACCCTTGTTGCAGGGAGGATGCTCCAGCCCTGCCACTTGAACGCCCGATAACGGAGGCGATCCGTCGCAGTTCTCCTGCGCGGCTCCAAAGCGGCCTTCTTCATCCCATGTGCAAGGGCCTTTCAGCATATAGCCCTCTCTCTGACGCTCCATGCGGATGAATACTCTCTTTTTCATCGCCATTTTTGATGTTCTATTTGCCTTATGCGCAAAAAGTTATTATTAGAATACTCTTTTTGCCCTCCGATGTCAAGAGACGACCTTCAAAATCTTTCTCTTCGCAGCGGCGGGCTCAATGCACGCTTTTGATGGCAGGAAGTTTTGTGCAAAAAGATCAGGACAAACGAAATTCGTTTGTCCTGATCTGCATTTTGCTTATTCGGCAACTCTGGCAGGGTTGACTCTGATGCCGGGGCCCATCGTGGAGGCCACGACGCAGCTTCTGATATACTGACCCTTTGCCGCAGCGGGCTTCGCCCGGATCACGGCACCAAGCAGCGTATTGAAGTTGTCGCCCAATTTCTCGGGGCCAAAGGAGACCTTGCCGATCGGGCAGTGAATGATGTTGGTCTTGTCGAGACGGTACTCGATCTTACCGGCTTTGATTTCGGCGATCGCACGCGTCAGATCCGTGGTAACGGTACCTGCCTTGGGGTTGGGCATCAGGCCCTTGGGGCCGAGCACCTTACCCAGACGGCCAACCACGCCCATCATATCAGGGGTGGCGACCACCACGTCGTAATCGAACCAGTTCTCTCCGGTGATCCTGGCAACCAACTCGGCTCCGCCGACATAGTCGGCGCCGGCTGCGGTGGCTTCGTCGATCTTCTCGTCTTTTGCAAAGACCAGAACGCGGACGTTCTTTCCGGTTCCGTGCGGCAGCACAACTGCGCCTCTGACCTGCTGGTCGGCATGACGGGAATCAACGCCCAGTTTGATGTGCACTTCCACCGTCTCATCGAACTTGGCCTTGGCTGTATCAATCGCAAGTTTGAGTGCCTCGTTGGGATCATAGAGCTTCAGCTTGTCGTAAAGCTTGGCACTGTCTTGATAATTTTTGCCTCTTTTCACGATATCTTCCTCCTATAAGTGGTTGATCGGATACTTGTATCCTCCCACGTTGGTGATGCTGAGGGCATGACCCTTCCAGCTTACTCTTCGACGGTAATTCCCATGCTGCGGGCGGTTCCCGCGATCATGCTCATCGCCGCTTCAAGGCTTCCGGCATTGAGGTCCGGCATCTTGGTTTCCGCAATCTTCTGAACCTGCTCTTTGGTCAGGGACGCAACCTTGACCTTATTTGGGGTTCCGGAAGCGGTCTCCAGTCCAACCGCCTTCTTGATCAGGACGGCTGCCGGCGGAGTTTTGGTGATAAAGGAAAAGGAACGATCTGCATAGACCGTGATGACAACGGGAATCAGATATCCCACGTCGTTCTTGGTTCTCTCGTTGAATTCCTTGGTGAATGCCATGATGTTGACGCCGTGCTGACCCAGGGCGGGACCCACGGGCGGTGCGGGAGTTGCTTTGCCTCCCGGAATTTGTAATTTAATATAACCCACGACTTTCTGAGCCATATTAACACCTCCTGATAAAAATGTGGTAGATGGCGGGGTGTTTTCGTCCCCTCCCACGCAAAGCCGCCGCGCGGCTCGGGTTTTTCCTTTAAAGAATTATTGTGCCTGAACCTGCCAGAGCTCCAGTTCCACGGGGGTCTCTCTGCCAAACATGGAAACCACCACCGTAACCCTGTTTTGCTCCGGTTCGATTTTCTCGATCTGCCCAAGGAATCCGCTGAGCACGCCATCGACAATCTTGACCACATCGCCCACGGCGTAGTTGACCTTGACCTCTTTGGTCTCCACGTCGAGCGCGGCAACCTCTTCATCGGTCAGCGGCACGGGCTTCGAGGCAGGACCGACAAACCCTGTGACGCCTCGGATATTGCGCACCACATACCAGCTCACGTCGGTCATCACCATCTTGACGAGAACATAGCCGGGAAACAGCTTGCGCTTCACCTCACGAACCTCGTTGTCCTTCACCTCGCTCACGGTTTCGAGCGGGATGCGAACATCCTGAATCAAGTCGTGCAGCTTGCGGTTCTCCACGGCTTTTTCGAGATTCGTCATCACTTTATTCTCATATCCGGAATAGGTGTGGACAACATACCATTTTGCGGGTTCTGCCATGCTTTTTCTCCTCTGAATCGAACCGGGATCGGCCTGCGTTACAGCAGGTTCAACAAAGTCTGCAGTCCATAGGTGAAGATAGTATCGAGCACGCCGATAAAGACCCCCACAATGATAATGCAGGCAATGACAACGCCGGTGTTGTTGATGATTTGCTGCTTGGACGGCCAGACAACCTTCTTGACCTCGCTTCTCGTATCCCGAAAATATTTTTTCATCCGAGCAAAGAGGCCGGGCTTTTTGTCGACAGCCTTCTGAGTGGTATCAGCCATGTTGTTATCTCCTTACAAGTTCACGGAATCCATCCGCCGGATTACTTTGTCTCTCTATGGACGGTGTGTTTCTTGCAGAACGGACAATACTTGTTGAGTTCGATCCTGTCTGGCGTGTTCTTTTTGTTCTTCATTGTGTCGTAGTTGCGTTGCTTGCATTCTGTGCAAGCCAAGGTGATTTTTACTCGCATTTGGCACCTCCTGATATCGAAAACTTGTTTCGCCCGGGTGAAGCACCCGAAGCAGCTCTCTCCCTCACAATTCGGGGAAGGCTACAAAAAGCCCATAAAAAAAGACCCGAACAGAGGTATGGCTATCATAGCACACTTCTCTGCGCGGGTCAAGTATTTTTATTGAAAAGTCTCTTCCACGGCTGAAAAAAGACCCCTTCCGTTTCCAAAGAGCACATCCGCTGCGCGGCGCTACGCAAGGGAAGCCGCCAAAATCCCTGCCCACTCGGCAAGGGGCAATTCCTCTCCGGACCCTGTCTGGAAAAACATGGCGTGGAGCACAATGTTCCCCTTCCTCAATATCACACAGGGAAAATGAAACTCGTTTCGGTACGCCACCGCCTCATCCAGCCCGAAATCCGGACATTTCAGCGGTTCATAGTTCTCCCTTGCCCTTGCCCGCTCGGCCCTCAGGTACTCAAACGCAAGGGCCTTCGCCATCCATCCCGACGCTGCATCATAATAAACGACATGGAGACCGCCCTGCAAAACCGAGCCGTCCGGACAATGAACGGCGGCATGCTCGTACCACCGGATCCCCCTGTTCAAGATGGCATTATTCCACTCCATCACATAATCGTAGCGCAGATCTCTCCAGGTCGGCTCATAGACGCCTTCGGCAAAATCGGACATCGTTGCAAAAGGCAGGGCCCCCTGATAGTCGGCCCTCTCCTGCTTTCCGAAGTTCGTGATGTCTTTATCCCACATATGAAATACCAGGACGACCCAAAGCGCGATGAGCAGAATGCGGAGCAGCCGGATTCCGTAGAATCGGCTCTGGCCCTTTCTCCAGCCTTTCCGATGGTCCAGAGGAATTCCCTCTTTCAGCTTCTTCTTCAGCTTTTGCAGGTGGACGACTTGAACGATTCCGCTTCCCGCCATCCAGAGAGGGATCAGCACGGTGAGCAGCACGATCGAAGGTCCCTCGTCGGCCGCGGCCAATACAAGCGAAAAGCCCTTCCAGAAATAGAGCAGCGAATGAATAATCCCCCAAGACATGGTCGTGCACAGATTGCCGATCTGCCGCCTCTGAAGGGTCTTAATTGCCAGAGCCTGCACCTGCGGATCGGTATGGAGCTCGAGGGAGTTCCCTGTCTCGCTCCGATAGATATAGAACTGCCCTCTCCGTGCAACAAACTCCCAACCGGAATCGGCGTTCATCTCCACCGCTTCAAAACCCGGACTTCCCCCGTTGTCGTCCCAGTCGCTTGCGTGCTTCGGCGCGGCTTCCAGCCGGTAACGTACGGCGGCAGGCTTCGCTTTTTCAAAGGACGCCACTCCCAATAAGAAGCTGCCCTTTTCCAGCATCCAGCCCTGCGCGGCCATATCAGTCAGCCAGCTTTCGGTCCCCTCCACATCATAGGCCGGGCATGGGGGCAGGCGCCATAGCAAAGTTTTCGCTCTAATTCGGTGCGTCTCCTTCTCGTAAAGCAAATGTGGCGACAGCGCTTGCATCGAGGATGCATTGATTGAGGCGCGCAAGCTCAGTCTTGTAGGCCTGCCGCCCATCCTCTGTCAGTCGGTACGTCCGCTTTCTGCCCTCCACCGACACTTCACGCAGATATCCGACTTCCAGGAATTTGGAGAGAATCGTATATAAGGTTCCCGGCCCAAGCTGGATCCGACCGCCGGTGAGTTCTTCGATCAGGGCGGATATTTCGGTTCCGCATCTCGGGCCGGCCTGAAAGGCCATGATCGTGTAGAACATGGACTCTGTCATAACGCCTAAAGATTTTCGCGGCAACGCACATCCCTCCCGCAATATCGTTTTTCAATATCGTATATCAATATTATAGTCAAACTCTCCTCTCCTGTCAAGCAGACAAAAACCATCCGCCCTGCAGACCGACGGCCTGACAGGCGGATGGCTGGTTGACTTTTTGATTCTGTCACAAGAGCTTTGCGTCCTCTACAGCCGCGCGTCGAACTCCTTAAAGAATTCCGCCAGCTCCATTGCATAGCGATTGACCGCCTCCATATTGGATCCCTCTACCATGATACGGAGAATCGGCTCGGTTCCGGAAGGCCGGATCAGAATGCGTCCCTCATCGGCAAGCTCCTCTTCGATCCGCTTGCGGCAGGCAAGATAGTCCGGATTCTCTAAGTAGCTCGTTCTCGTTTTCTCCTGCACCCGCACATTGACCATCACCTGCGGAAAACGGGTCATGATCGAGGCAAGGCGGGAAAGAAACACCTTTTTCTCCCGCAGGATGTGCAGCAAAAAAACCATGGCAAGCTGCCCATCTCCCGTGCCGGCGAAGTCGCGCAGGATGATATGGCCAGACTGTTCGCCGCCCAGAACAAGCCCGTTCTCTTCCATCGCCTCGAGTACGTTGCGGTCACCGACCGGCGTTACCACCGCATCGATGCCGAGCTCTTTCAGGCAGTGGATCAGACCGAGATTGCTCATCACGGTTACCGCGACCTTGTCGCCCTTCAGGGCCCCTTTTTCCTTAAGATAGGCGGCGAAGATCGCAATGAGACGGTCTCCGTCGACCAGTTCACCCCGCTCGTCGACCACAATCACGCGGTCGGCATCGCCGTCAAAGGCAAAGCCGAGACGGGCGCGGTGCTCGAGCACCGCCTGAGCCAGTCCCGTCGGAGCGGTCGAGCCGCAATTCAAGTTGATATTGCTTCCGTTTGGCTGATCGTTGATGATCACAGCGGGAATGGCAAGCCGCTTCGCCAGCTTTTCCGCTGTGGCGGAGGCAGCGCCGTTTGCAGCATCGATCACGATTTTGAATTCGGTGAAATACCCGTCTGTCGTTTTGGCCAGATACTCCACATAGTCCGAAATGGCGCTGGAAAGATAGTAAACACGGCCGATCTCATCGCCCGATTTGCCGATCGGCGCCGTTCCTTCCTCTAAAAACCTCTCAATCTGCTCTTGCTGTTCATCGGTGAGCTTGTGCCCTCCCCGTCCGAAAACCTTGATCCCATTGTGTTCAAAAGGATTGTGAGAAGCGGAGACCACAACGCCTGCATCGGCTTCATATTTCTTGCAGAGATAGGCCACGGCCGGCGTCGGGATCACCCCCAGCAGCACAACGTCCACGCCCATCGAGCAGAGCCCCGCTGCAAGCGCCTGTTCCAGCATATCGGAGGAGGCGCGGGTGTCTTTTCCGATGACCACCTTGCTGCGCTGTCCCTGTACCGGAACCGTCAAAATCTCGGCAGTGGCCTGTCCGATCCGCATGGCCAGTTCACAGGTCAGCTTTGTCCCCGCAATATCACGGACTCCGTCGGTGCCAAACAGTTTTTTCATAGACCGATCTTCATTCCTTTCCGAAAGAT
>JAFRSP010000036.1 GCA_017427525.1 Clostridia bacterium | reverse complement strand
GGGAGGGGAGGAGGTTGTCAACTGAGGTCAATCTGATGAACAGTGTTGTAAAAGCTGTCGCAACCCTGGGCTTTGAGAATGCATCGATCAAGAGCATTGCACAGCAGGCCGGAACTGCAGTCTCCACCATCTATTGCCATTTCAACAGCAAAGAAGATCTGTTCGAAGAGACTTTTATGCATATGGCAGAGGAGTTTTGCAGCTTTTACGCATCTGACATATCCCATCTGCGAGGGGAAGACAGAGTGAGTTCGATTCGAAGCCTCTGGTATCACTATTTAAATTTCTTTCTTTCCAGACCAGACGAGGCGTTGTTCTATATTCGGTATCGTCACTCTGCCTACTATACCGACAGGATCCGCTATAAGGTGCTCGACTATGAAGCGGGATACTTAACTGTTTCTGACCAGATCGCCAGAATTATCGGGCTGAATCAGAAAGATGAAAATGCAGGGGATATTCTGCGCTTTTTTGTCGAAATGATCCTGATCTATGCGGAACAGATCATTATGAAAGAGGCAACCAGGGAATACGATGAGCTGGCCTTTCAGGCAACCTGCGGAGCTGTTTTTGCTTTGGAAGACGCCTTTGAAAAAAGTGGGAGATAGAATCTTTGCAAATCGGCAACGAGGTGAATCATTCGGTTGCAGGGGGGACGGATGCTGTTTTGATGCATGGGTATATTACCAACCGAATGAACGTTCAGGTGTATTTTGTGTGAGATTCAAATGCCTGGCGTTGGTGGATGCAAGGAGTTTTCCGCAAGGTTTTTGAGTCAATCGAAACGAGTATTCGTTTCGAAATTGGGCGTTTTTGACGGGTATTGCATTTGATTCAGCACTTGAAGGGGTTTCTCTCTTGGTGTTTTGCAACTCCAATCCATAAATGTCTGAGAGTAGGGGGATCGCTCCAGATGCTTGTCTCTCCCTTGCATTCACTGAACGATCGTTCGTTTGTTACGCGTTTGGATTGATTCTATGCAGCGTCTTCTCCCCTGAGGAAATCTCCGGTTTTCTCTTAGATCTGCTTTTCTTGGTTTTTATTTTGTTTTGCAGCTGCTTGCAACGGAATCCTTTTATGTGGGCAAGCTCGATTGAAGTATTCGACAGTTGTGGGGAATCCTGCTGATCTCACTCACTGTCCAATATAAACCAACGAAGTTAAGGAAAGGAACAAAATGATGTCTAATCAAACAGCAACCACGTCTATCTCCACGCAAAAACCATGGCTTAAGTATTTTGATCATTTGCCGGATGAGCGCGCCACAGAGTGCAGCGTCTATTCTTTCCTGAAAAAGCACAATCAAGACTATCCGAATGATATTGCGCTCAATTACTTTGATCATAGGATCACCTTTGGCGAAATGTTCCAGCAGATTCAAAAAACTGCGGCAGCATATCTCAAACTTGGCGTGAAAAAGGGAGATATCGTCAGCATTTGTTCCGTCACCACTCCGGAGGTTATCTATTCGTTTTATGCGCTCGATATGATCGGAGCCACCGCAAATATGATCGATCCCCGCACCAGCACTGCGGGCGTGCATGAATACCTTCTTGAGGTGCATTCTAAAGTTGCGGTTTCTCTGAGCGTGGCCTATCCCCGCATGAAGGCGGCGGCAGAGGGAACAGAAGTGGAAAAAATCATCGTGATTTCTCCTGCCGATTCGCTCAAGGGAATCAAAAAGCCGCTGTACAAGCTTACCAACAAGGATACGAACAACTACGATTCGAACGCAGTGATGTGGAAAGACTTTATTGCGGGCGGTATTGGCATCCAGGTGAAGGAAGAGCCCTACGATCCGAATCATTGCATCGTCATCGTTCATACAGGAGGGACCACCGGCGTTCCCAAGGGCGTCATGCTGCCGGATAAGGCCTTTAATGTGCTTGCCGTTCAGTATACGATCAACAATTTTGAGCGCCGCCAGAAGTTCCTCGATGTGATGCCGCCCTTTATCGCCTATGGCTTTGCCTGCGGCGTACATATGCCTCTGATCGTGGGAGTCGAGGTTGTGATCATCCCGCAGGTGGATCCCGAAAAGCTGGGTGATCTGCTCCTGAAGTATAAGCCCACGCATATGGCAGGCGTGCCCATGCACTACATCACAATGATCAAACATCCGAAGCTGCAGAATGCGGACCTCTCCTTCCTGAAAACCCCGGGCGTCGGCGGAGATGCAATGAACAAGGGATCGGAGAAAGAAGTGGTCGAATTCCTGCGTGCCCGCGGCTGCAAATGTTATCTGACGATGGGATACGGCATGACAGAGTGCTGCTCGACCGCGACCACCTGTATGGGTGAAAAGATTTACAAGGAAGGCAGCGTTGGGGTTCCGGTATGCCTGACCACGGTTTCCATTTTTGACGAGGTGACCGGAGAAGAATTGGGCTACAATCAGGACGGTGAAATCTGCGTGCTGTCTCCCAATGTCATGCTGGGATACTATAACAACGAAAAGGAAACTGCCAATGTCCTCCGCCGTCATGCAGACGGAAAGGTTTGGCTGCACACCGGCGACATCGGCCACATGGATGAAGACGGGTTTGTGTATATCGCCTCCCGTACCAAGCGCATCATCATCCGGCACGACGGCTTTAAGATTTTCCCGCCGATTATTGAAAATGCGATCAGCAGGCATGAGGCTGTGGATGTCTGCTCTGCCGTTGGGGCAAAAGATCCGGACAATGAGCAGGGTCGTCTTCCTGTGGTCTTTATCGTGCTCTACAAGGGATATGAAAAGCGTAAGGATGAGGTTCTCAAGGAAGTCAAAGAGATCTGTGAAAAGGAGCTTCCGGAATACATGCAGCCTATGGAGTATCGGTTTGTAGACAAGCTGCCCTACACACTGATCGGCAAGGTCGATTACCGCGCCCTGGAGGCAGAGGCGGCTTCTCACTAAAACAAAGGTTTTGCAGCAGGAGGATCTCTGCTGTGCGAAGCAGCGGGCACCGGCCACCGGCCGGCGCCCGCTGCTTTTTTGGGGAAAGGGGCTTTCACAATCGGTTTTGATTTGCAGAGAGTCCATTTGGGAAAAGAGGACATATGCCGACAAGATAAAGCGATGGAACTGCAGGGGCTGAAATTGACAAAAGGGAGGGTGTTATATTACGCTATAACAAAAGGGGAGAGGAATTGCCTTTGTCTCCCATGTCTCGTTGATGAAAAGAAGTGACGTTAAAAATGCATCGTAAAATCAACCATCCCAATTCCCGCGGCAGGAGAGTTTTGCTTATATGTCTGGTGCTGGTTTTATGCTTCATCTGGGGAAACAGCTTGCTGCCGCCAAAGGCTTCGTGGACGCTTTCCGGCCTGGTGCAGCACACAGCGGGACAACTGAAGCCGATCACAAGGGCCGATGCATTCCTTCATCAGCGAGAGGGCTACACAGTGCGAAAGCTTGCACATATGGGGGAGTTTGCGGTGCTGGGCGCTCTTTTGACAGCTTTGTGCGAGCCGAAGAGTCGCAGGGACAGGTTGCCGGTCTTGCTTTTGAAGGGTCTATCGGTCGCGTTGATCGACGAAGGAATCCAGCTCTTTACGGGACGCACCTCCTGCCTGAGTGATGTTTGGATCGATCTGGTGGGTTTTTGCATCGGGTTGACGATGGTTTTCCTCTTTGCAGCAGGATCTGCACGCAGGGAGAAAAAGGATTCCAAGTGATCTTTGCCTCCCAAAATGACGATGCGGCCGGCGACGAAGGAAAAGGAAGGGAAAGATCACCGCAGAAACAGCGCTGTGCCCAGGGGAGGAGCTCCGAGCACAAGTGCGGCTGTCAGCCGCAGGAGGAGGGGAATCCCGCCGCAGGGACAGGATAAAACCAACTCCTGTTCAGGAATCACCTTCCCCTGAAGGGTGAGAATAGGACGCTCGATGGAGACTGAGCAGTGTTCTCCCGTCATTGAGGAATATGAAATGCTGTCCAGACTTGAAAAACCGACCGGAATCACCGGGATCCCGGTATGGGTCAATACCGAGAGAGCGTCAGGGTCTTTGCCCTCTAAAATGGCGATTTTTGGGTAGGGCGGTGCCAGAGAATACCTGCCCTTTGGGTCGAACAGCACGGCAAGAGATGGGGAAGGCTCGTAGTGGGTTCTTCGATAGGGAGAGGCGTTGATACCCGTAAGGTGCAAAAAGTCAAACAGAGCAAGCGCATCGGCGGGGTCTCCCTGCCAATCGATCAAATACATGGTTGCGCCTCCTTCCTGCCGGCCGATCGGGCGGCCCTTGTTTGAATAGTTTATCCACAGCTTGCGAAATTAACGAAGCCAAACGGAAAAAGGAAACAGTTTTCCACGAAGGGACGGATTTGTCCCAAGAGTTTCAAACAAAGACTGCTGGGAGCCCAAAGGCTTCCCAGCAGTCTTTGTTTGATTTCCTGAATCAAAGGAAGGGATTCCTTATTTAAAGATAATGGGGCAGATAAACGAAGCAAAGAAGACGGAGGCAATCGTAACGGTGACAAATCCGCCCACAATCATTTTCGGCATGAGGTAGGTTTTTGCACGGGCTTTCTGTTCATCGGTAACGCCTTCGCCCATCTCACGGACGGCTTCATTGGTGAGCAGCTCCGTGCCGGGGTAGCCAAACATACAGGTGATAGCAACGGCGACCGACATGAAGGGGGTATATTTGACCAGTTTGCCGATCACGACAGCGATGATGCAGATACCGATAGCGGAGACAATCAGCATACCGAAGAGGGGGAAGACCATTTCCATCAGTCCGGATGGCGTAACGCTGGCCAGAGAGCCGGGCAGCATGAACATCAGCGCGGTAATGGCCAGACCGTAGGCGTTCGACTTCTGGAGGGATTCCTTCTCAAGGAAGCCAAGACGGGCAAAGAGCATACCAAAGAGCAGGTAAGCGATATTGGGATTGAGATAGTAATTGGCAGGGCCGTCTCCGGGGATCCGGGTCATCGAGCCGATGAAAAAAGCGATAGAAGCCACAAAACCCAGCTTGAAAAGATACATGGTTGAGGTCTTCATATAATTCGGAGTGTCCTTGAACACTCTCATGGAAGGAAGCCGGAAATTATCGTCATAGGTGGCGTCGTGGTCAAAATCGCCCCGCTTCAGCTTGTTGGAGAGCTCTTTTTTCATACAGAGGGTTGCGATCGGCATGCCGATAAACCCCTGGAAGGACAAGACCAAAACGGCAAAGCCGGCCATCTCGGGCCGACCGGCTGCGTTGGCAGCTTCCTGAACCAAAACGCCGGCGATGGTGCCGCCGGAAATGGGGGGCGCGGCGACCAGAGCATATTCACGTCCGAAGAGCGGGATGCCGACGGTGTAGACGGCAAAGAGAATACCGCCGAGACCAAGAAACGCGATCAGGGCAGTTTTCCATTCACGACATATGGTCTCAAGGTCGATCATGGTACCCATATTGGTAAGCAGAAGGGCAATGCCGATATTAGCGCTCAGCGTAACAAGACCGGATGAAGTGGTGATGTCGGCAGGGAACAGACCCGCCCAGAAGCACAGAAGGAAGATGATGCAGGAAAACAAAAGGCCGGGAACATAGCCCTTGGCCATGTGGGAAAGCAATTCGCCGATGAAAAAGACGAGGCAACAGACGGCAAAACAACTGACTGGATTCCAAAAATTGATGGCAGCCATGGTTCATACACTCTTTTCCGGAGGAGAGATTTTACGGCTCCTCCTGTTTATTACGAACACTTCGATCGGTGGAGCACCCCAAAGACATGGAAATACCAAAGGAAGAAGGATAGGCATGGGAACGGCAAAATCGGAATAGGGATACGGGGCTAATGTCGCTAATATCGCATAGCATTGAGGGCTCACCTCCTGTTACATACAAAATCTGATTTTGAATGGGTGCTCAGCCGATGAGTGCGTTCGGCTGAGAAGTGTTTTGAAAATAAATATAAAGTGATTATCGTGTAAAATAGACAAAAAGTCAAGATTGTTTTGTTATTTTTGTAGACAAAGCCAGTCTGAGGGGAATCTCTTTTTTTTTGATTGGTTAAATCGACAAATTCTTTGACAAAAATTAGACAAACTGGGAATCCCATAACAAAAAACATGGGAAATTCCGGAGGATCCGACTCGCACAAAAGGGTCTGTTTTCCAGACTTCCCTTTCTTTATGGAGACGATCGCGGGCTTCGAAAAGAAATGATTTGGAAAAACCTGTAGTGAAAAGGGCACAAATGGCGTGCAGGTCCCTGCAATGGAAAAAGCAGAAAGGAGAGTTGCGGCAGGTCTTCTCAAAAAGGGAATTCCTTGCCATACAGGGTTAGATCTGGTATAATCTTTATAGAGAAGAGTAGAAAATAATCGCAAGTTTCAACAATCCGGGAAGGCCGCCATAGAAGAAGAGGGGAATGCACGATGCATGAGCAAAAAGTTGATTTTGGTTCCGGGTATCCGACCAATGCGAGCGTTTGTCTTGTAAAACATGCGCCGATCCATTGGCACAATCATGTGCTTGAAGTGGTGTTTCCTTTGGAAGGTTCCCTGGAGGTGACGCAGAACCACGAGGTGTTTTCTCTTTCTCCGGGGGATTTCTGTTTCATCAATGCAGGTTGCCCCCATCGTCTCACTGCGGTTGAACCAAATGGCTGCATTTTGGCAACCGTGCATGTGCAGCTCCTGAACTACGAGACGGAATTCGATAATATCCATCACATTGCCTTTCGCAATCAACCGCTGGAGGATATGTCGTCCGACTTCAAACTCAGTCGTGCCGCGTTTGAGCGGCGGATGTTGGATGCGCTTTTTCAATGCGTCTCACAGCAAGCGGAGCTCCTGCAGCGCACCGATCTCGAAACGGCATATGCCCAGGGAAGCCGACTGCTCAGCCTGGCAATTGGAGATTTTTTTGAACTCTATTACAAAGTTGGAAAATATTGGTTTATCAGCGACTATCAGTTTCAGCGTTTTCATCGCACGGTGCGCTTTGTCCGCGAGAATTGCCAAAACAAGATCAGCGTGGGCGACATTCTGGAGCGGGAGCTCATCAGCAAAACCTATTTTTCACAGTTTTGGGCAAAGTTTTCCAATCAACCTTTTTCGGAATTTCTGTTGATGCAGCGCTTGGCGTTTGCTGAAAAACTGCTGCTCTCCACAGAACTGAGTCTGGAAGAGGTTTCACGCGAATCCGGCTTCTCGGCGGCAAGATATCTTTATAAGTATTTTTTGAAATGCTATCATTGCAAACCGCTCACCTATAAAAAGAAGTGTCTCGACTATCAAAAGACCAGTGAGAAACCTGCTCTGCTGAGCATGCGGGAGGCAAAAGAAGCGTTGGTTCGGTTTCAGAAAACCTACCTTGCGCCAAACGCCTTTCTCAGCAAAAGACTGGATGAGCAATGCGCGCTGGAGCGGTATCAGGAGCTGGGGGAACAAAAGCGGCAGGCGCTTCAAAAGAACAGTGCTCTTGACTTGGAGCAGGACAGCGTTCTCCTTGACCTCACGCAGGGGAAATGCCTGCGGCTTGGGGAAGAGAAGCCTTCATTCAACAGAGATCACATTGTCGAATTGCTCACACTGGTTGAGCTGCTGGATGTGATTCCCCATTTTCATATCAGCTATATGGCGCTGAAGGAGAATGAATTGAAAGGGGATTTTCTGGAACTGCTCGACTTTTTGGAAGAGATCTTTGGTGTGCAGCGCCTGAAATCCTGGCAGTACTGGCTGACTTTTGACACTCCGGTTCAGCAGGCTGAAGCGGCAGGCTATCTGGAGCGGGTGCGCACCAAGGTGGGCTACAGTTCGGCGCATCTTTCGATTCATCTCACATAGAAGGAAGTGCATTGCCCGAAAAGCCTGCAAATAATAAAGGTTTCGCCTTGGAGGAAGACAAACGGGCATTTAAGCCCGTTTGTTTTCGTTTCAAGAGAAAAGAGAGCCAATCTCCGCACAAAAAGGAGATGGCGGCCGAGGACGTGCATCGATTTTCCATCCGTGTGAAACGGAGCCCCAGGTCTCCCGCATTGCAGAAGAAAGAAGTGAGAGAATGGACTTTTCATTTTCCCGCGTTCATGCTACAATGAAGCAAGTCCAAAAAGAAGAAAGCACGAAAAGTTCTTGAAAAACAGGACGCTTTCCAAAAGATAGAAACACATGGAAGGTTCAAAGAGAGAAAGGAGTCTGCAATGCAACATCTGATCGATTTTGACCAAGTCACGCTGGCAGAATGGGATATGCTTTTGGATCGCGCAACGGCGATTCGGAAAGATCCTGCAGTTTATGCGGAAAGCTGCAGGGGAAAGCTGGTTGCGACCCTGTTTTATGAGCCCTCCACCCGCACGCAGCTCTCTTTTCAGTCGGCAACGCTGCGCCTTGGAGCGCAGGTCGTCGGGTTTTCCGGGACGTCCGGCTCCTCTGTCACAAAGGGGGAGAACCTCCGCGATACGATTCGAACGGTTTCCAACTATGTGGACGCCATTGTTATGCGAAACCCCATGGAGGGAGCGGCGCTGGCGGCTTCGCTCTTCAGCGAGGTCCCCGTTGTCAATGCGGGCGACGGAGGACATTTTCATCCCACGCAGACCTTGACCGACCTCTTTACGATTTCTCTGGAAAAGGGGAATCTGACGGGCCTGACGGTCGGAATCTGCGGAGACCTTCTCAACGGACGCACGGTGCACTCACTGCTCAAAGCGCTGATCCGCTTTCCGGGCAACCGTTTCATCCTGATCTCAACCAAAACGTTGCGGATCCCGGACTATATCCGAAACATCCTCACGGCGGCAGAGGCCGATTTTACCGAGGTTGAGGCACTGGAGGGAGTCATCGCACAGCTCGACCTGCTCTATATGACCCGGATTCAAAGAGAGCGGTTTGAGAGCGAGGAAGCCTATCGCCGCGAATCGGGGATTTACGTGCTGGACAGTGCAAAGCTGGCCCTTGCGCGCGAGGATCTCCTGGTGCTGCATCCGCTGCCCAAAGTGGACGAGATCACGCAAGAGGCAGACGAAGACCCGCGCTGCCGGTATTTTGAGCAGGCGAGAAACGGAATGTATATTCGTATGGCGCTGCTGTATGAGTTGCTGCACCACGAGCGGGTCAAGCAGGGGTTCCCCAAGAGCAGGGGAGAGGGCCGCTGCACGAACCCCCGCTGCGTCAGCGTACAGGAGAGCTCGCTGCCGACCCTGATCGAGGGAGGACGCTGCCTTTATTGTGACAAGGAGATCAAGCAATGACGACCTTGAGTTTACAAGCGGGAAAGGAACACCGCTTCCTGCGGGGCGAGCGGACCGTCTATGCCGGCGAGGTCGCGCACATTGAAGGAGAAATCACGCTAGGAGGAGAGGCGGATGTCGTCTCCTCCCGCGGACAGTTTCTGGGGAGGGGCTTTTTGAGCCCCTCCTCCAAGCAATTGCTGCGTATCGTCACCCGTGAACGCCGGCCGCTGGATGAAAGCCTGTTTGAAGAACTGCTCCGGGAGGCGATTGCATACCGTCGGATGCTGGGAAACGATTCCTGCTGCAGACTGGTCTTTGGAGATGCCGACAGCCTGCCGGGGCTGACGGTGGATCGCTTTGAAAGCGTGCTTTCGATCCAGACGCTGACGGCTGGGATGGATCAGCGCAAAGAGATACTCTGCGATCTGCTTGAAAGGCTGCTGCATCCCGCCGCCATCTATGAGAGAAACGATGTCGCCGTTCGTAAAAAAGAGGGATTGCCGCTCAAGAAGGGGCTTCTACGGGGCAGTCTGCCAAGTGAACTGCTGGTGCGTGAAAATGGATTTCTCATCAAAATCGATGTGGAAAAGGGGCAAAAGACCGGCTCCTATCTCGATCAGCGGGAAAACCACGCCGCCATCGCCCCTTATGTTTCGGGGAAACAGGTGCTCGACGCCTGCTGCTGCACAGGGGGCTTCGGCCTGCATGCCGCAGGATACGGCGCGGAGTTTGTCACGGCCAGCGACATTTCGGCCGATGCGCTGGAGCAGGCAAGGGAGAACTATGCCCGCAACGGATTTGACAGGGTGGAGTTTATCGAAGCCGATGTGTTTGAACTGCTGCGCGAATATGAGCGGCAGGGCAGGCAATTCGATGTGGTGATTTTGGATCCCCCGGCCTTTTGTAAAAACAAATCGGCCCTGGAAAAGGCCTGCAGGGGATATAAGGAGATCAACTTAAGGGCGCTGCGCCTGCTTCCGAAGGGTGGGATCCTGGTGACCAATTCCTGCTCGCACTATCTGACGCCGGAGCTCTTTTGGGAGGTGCTGCGTTCGGCGGCCGAGGATGCGGGAAAAGGGCTGCGTGTGATCGAACAGAGGATCCAGAGTCGGGATCATCCCGTCACGTTGGGCGACCCGCAGTCACTCTATCTGAAGTGTATGATCTTGCAGGTGATCTAGCCGCAATTTGTAAAAAACAACCGCCTTTGGGTTGACAAAACAGAGCATTTTGTAATACTCTGATATATGTGGGAGTTTAGCACTGTCAGGGTTTTTGATCCGAATCGATGGGCAGAGAAACTCCCGATCTTTCAGATTTGCAACGATGATGGAGGTGACGAAATGGACGCAGGCAGTAGCAAGGGCAATGTGGTGGGACGAAGCTGCGGTGACTCCGAACCGCCGCCGCGATTGTGCGTGCGTGCAGATCGTTGCCCGAAGATGGATTCCTGAGCACAAGCCTTGTTTCTCCCTGTATCGAAATCATGCCGAACGGGTTCGGCGTGAGACACACGAGAAGGAGGAATGAGCACATGAAAGAGCCGGTAGTGATGCTGCAGGAGATGCTGGATTCTCTGCTGGATGGGAAAAAGTATTCCACGCTGCGTGACATTCTGGTGACGCTCAACGGGGCCGATATTGCGGCTCTGTTTCAGGAGCTCCCGGAAGGGCGCCTGCCTCTGCTGTTCCGGTTGCTGCCAAAAGAGCTGGCGGCAGAGACCTTTGTTGAAATGGAGCCTGAGGAGCAGGAGCTCCTCATTCGGGGATTTTCCGACAGTGAGCTCAAAGAGGTCATCGACGAGCTCTACCTTGACGATGCGGTGGATATCGTGGAAGAGATGCCTGCCAACGTGGTCAAGCGAATTCTGGAAAACGCCGATCCCGATACACGGAAAAAGATCAATGAGATTCTCAAATATCCGGAAGACAGCGCCGGAAGCATGATGACCATCGAATATGTGAGGCTCCGCCGTCAGTTCACGGTGGAAGAGGCCATTAAGCATATTCGACGCACCGGCATTGACAAGGAAACGGTGTATACCTGCTATGTTACCGATGATGCCCATACGCTGCTTGGGGTTGTCTCGGTCCGAAGTCTGCTGACTTCCGACGAAGACACCCCCATTGAGGACATCATGGAGACCAACGTGATCTATGTCCACACCTTGGAAGACAAGGAGAACGTGGCCAATCTGTTCCAAAAATATGACTTTATCGCCCTGCCCGTGGTCGACGATGAGCAGCGCTTGGTCGGAATCGTCACGGTTGACGATGCGATCGACGTTTTACAGGAGGAGTTCACCGAAGATATCGAGAAGATGGCGGCCATCATGCCCTCCGATAAGCCCTACATCAAAACCAGCGTGTTTGCGCTGTGGAAGGCGCGTATTCCGTGGCTGCTGCTGCTCATGATCTCGGCGACCTTCACGGGGACGATCATCACCTCGTTTGAAAACGCGCTTGCTTCCCAGGTGGTGCTTGCGGCCTTTATCCCTATGCTGATGGACACGGGAGGCAACTGCGGAAGCCAGTCTTCCGTCACGGTGATTCGCGGGCTTTCCCTGGGAGAAATCGAGTTTTCCGATCTGTTGAGCGTGCAGTGGAAGGAAATCCGCGTGGCGTTTTTGTGTGGGCTGACGCTGGCAGCCGCGAATTTTGCAAAACTGATGTGGATCAATCACCTTCCGATCAATTTGGCGCTGGTGGTCTGCTCGACTCTTCTCATCACCGTGGTGTGCGCCAAGATCGTGGGTTGCACTCTGCCGATCCTCTCTATGAAGATCGGGTTTGACCCCGCCGTGATGTCAAGTCCCTTTATCACCACGATTGTCGATGCAATCTCTCTCTTCTTGTATTTTAAGATCGCAACGGCGATGCTTCCGATCTGACGGGCGAAGGATGAAAACAGGCAATGGTTTTCGATCATTCAAAAAGCACTCCGGAAAATCTGTTTTTTCCGGAGTGCTTTTTTGTGAAGCCGGCAGGAGAGAAAGTGAAAGGAGAAAGGTGAGGGCCGGCGCAGAGGACGCGCCGTGCGGCAAATGAGATTTTACGTTCTTTGTGAAGAAACGAAAACCCCGTGGGAAGAGCTTGCTGCGGCAGAGGGCTCTTTTCACGGGGTGATTTGGGTCGGGCAGAGTAAAGAGAAATTTCACCCAGATTAAGACTCGATAGCCTCCAGCTTGCGGAAGAAGGCTTCGTGAACGTCGCGGTATTCCTGATTGAACAGCTCATCCCCGCCCTTGTGGAGATAGCGCAGGTAGTCGTGGTGCGTTTTTCCGATTTCGAAATCGGTCAGCGCGATGGTATAGACGCCGACATTGGAGCACTGATCTGCAATGCGCTCCACATTGGTCAGAATATTCAGGAAGTTGATACCCGCATCCACGTTGCAGAGGCCCTCGCGCAGGCGGTGCGTATGGTTGCCGCGCAGCGTGTCGACCAGATCGTCGATCACTTCCTCCAGGGGTTCGATGTGGCGGGCGGCTACCAGATCAAGATCGACAAAGGCCTTGTTGGCATACTCCATGATCTGCAAAACGGCCTCCTGCAAAACGACCAGTTCCTGCTGTGCGGTCGGCGAAAACTGCACGGAGCTTTTGGCGATTTCCGCAGCGTTGTCGGTCAGGTTGATCGCATGATCGCCGATGCGCTCAAATTCCGAGAGGCACCGGAGATAGTAGTTGAGCTGATCGTTGGTATAGTCGGTCTCGGCATGGGGGGAGAGATGGATCAGATAGTTTTCCACGGCGTCGGCCAGGGTGTCGATTTCACCCTCGTTCTCCTGCAGCTTTTTGATCTGCGCGGCGTCATATTCCGTGAGCTGTTCCAGCGCCACGGAAGCGCCTTCGCAGGCCAGGCTTGCCATGGCCGAAACAGACTGATGTACGCTGGAAAGCGCAAGGGTCGGCGTGCTGTAGAATTTGGGATCAAGGGTTTCCAGGTATTTCTTGATTCCCTCTCCCTGGCTCAGATCGCCCTTGACAATGACGCGGCTGGCTTTTTCCAGAAGTCCGCAGAAGGGGAGCATGAGAATGGCCGCGGTCAGGTTGAAAATCGTGTGCGTGTTGGCGATTCCGCCCGAAGTGATGGGAATGCTCCAGATCCGATCGAGAAGGCCCAGCCTGTGCAGTAGCGAAATGGACACGGAAAGCAAGACGATTTCATAGAGATTGAAAAGAATATGTACCATGCCGGTACGCTTGGCGTCGGGCTTGGCCCCGATGGAGCAGACGATGGCGGTGGTGACGCAGTCGCCCAGATAGATACCGATGATGATGGAATAAATGGAACTGAAGGTGAGGGCCCCCGTAAAGGAGAGAGCCTGCAGGATACCGATTGTGGCAGAGGAGCTTTGGATGAGAAAGGCCACTGCCGCACCGGTGAGAAAGCCGAGAATAGGGTTGACCGACATTCTGACAAACAGCTGCGAGAAGGCAGGCGACTCGGAGAGCGGGCTGACGGCCGCCGTCATGTTGAGAAGGCCGGTGAAGAGGATGCCGAAGCCGATGGCGATTTGTCCGTAGGTTTCGGAATTGCGGAAGTGGAAGGCCATGATCAGCAAGATGCCGAGGACCGAGGCAATGGGAGCGAGGGTAGAGGGCTTGAAGAAATTGAGCCAGGAAGTGGCGTCCGCCTTGAGGTCGAGTAGCCGAATGATCTGGCCGGTGACCGTGGTGCCGACATTAGCGCCCAGGATCACGCCGAGCGACTGGTGCAGCGATAGGATTCCGGCGCCGACCAGCCCCGAAGTGATCACGATGGTGGCGGTGGAGCTCTGGATCACGGCCGTGATGGCAAGTCCCATCAAGAAACCGATGGCTGGATTATTGGTCACCTTTTCCACGGCTTTTTTGAAGGAGGAAGAGGCGCCGTATTTGAGACCGTCGCCCATGATGCGCATTCCGTATAGGAAGAGCGCAAGACCGCCGGCAAGAGAGATCACGTTGAAGATATTCATAACTATCGGCTCCCATTGACAAATGTATCGGAAAGGAACTCCGTTTGTGCAAGCAAAAAACAGCTCTGCCTTCCAATTGATATCATACCAGAAAAGGAACCGTTAGGGAAGAGATAAAATAAAAAAATTTTTTATGCCCAGTAAAAAACATTATGAAAAAATAGAAAGACAACACATATTTTGAGCGGTACATCAATAAGTATTTGTATAAAATGACGATATTTTTGGGGTTTCTCAGAAAAACGTCTTTGCTTAAAAAGAGAAAGAAATCTCCAGAAAACAGATAGATTATTTCGAAAGTCAATATGAAAAATGGAGAATTCGAAAAACACGCATAGATTATTCAAAAGCAAAAATCTGGAAACCGAAATCGCCGCAGCCTTGAAGGAGACGCCATTTTTTACCCCTAAAAAAACAATGCAGTTTTTCATGATTTGAGGGAAATACTTTGAAAAAGGATGGATTCCTTGCGGAAAGATCTCTCCGCGGGGATAAAATCATGAATAAGGAGGCAGATAAGATGGAGATCGAGATTACCGCGCGGGATCGGGTTTTACGCGCATGGGAAGACTCGATGGAACTTGTGCGCGATTTTCAAACCTACGCCAAGGAAACGGAAAGCGACGCGGAGGTGTCGCACATGTTTTATGAGCTTGCAGATGCACAGTGCGAGCATGCGGCAAAGCTGCGGGAGCTGCTTGACAGGCGGCAGACGCAAGACAGAGGGCTGCAGATCGGACACAGCGTGCAGTTCTGATCAGAGGGAGCAGGAAGCTGCCCTATGAAAAAGCACCCTCCGGAACTCATCGAGTTCCGGAGGGTGCAAAACGATTGGGGATAGAACAGCGAAACTTCAGGACGCGGGTTACGCCTTGTAGACGACGCCCTCCTTCATCACGAAGGAGCAGTTCTTCATCACGGTGATATCCTCAAGAGGATTGCCCTTGAAGGCGACGACGTCGGCAAATTTTCCGGGGGCGATCTCGCCGATCTTGTCGCAGCGCAGCAGCTCGGCATTGGTCTTGGTGGCGGCGATCAGAGCCTGAGCAGGTGTGAATCCGAACCGGGTCATGAGCTCAAACTCATAGCCCTGGCAGCCGTGGAAGTTGGAGGGCGTGCCGGAATCGGTGCCGAAGGCGTGCTTCACACCGAGTCGCAGGCCTTCGCGGATCCCCCACTCATGGCACTCGAAGGCGCGCTTTGCCTTGTCGATCATCCACTGGGCCAGTCCCATCTCCGGGCCGCAGACGATGATTCGCTCGGCGGCGATAATGGTGGGTACCTGATAGGTTCCCTTCTCAAGGAAGATCTCGATGGCCTCGTCGTCGAGGATCATGCCGTGCTCGATCGAGGTGATGCCGGCGCGGGCGGCGGCCTTGATGCCTTCGGTGCCGTGCGCATGGGCGGCGGTATGTACGCCATAGTGGTTGGCAACCTCCACGATAGCCTTGAGCTCGTCTTCGGTCAGCTGCTGGGCGCCGAGGGTGGTGCCTTCCGACATGACGCCGCCGGTGGCGCAGCACTTGATGAAGTCGGCGCCGTGTTTGATCTGATACCGTGCGGCGCGGCGGGCTTCATAGGGGCTGTCGACACAGGGATCGTTGAGGGAGGAGGACATATAGGGATTGAGCTGCAGATCGCCGTGGCCGCCGGTGGAAGAGATGGCGCCGCCGGAGGCGAAAATACGGGAGCCGACATACGCTCCGGAATTGATGGCTTTACGGGCGGAAATATTTGCGAAGCCGCTGCCGCCGCAGTCGCGAACCGTTGTAAATCCCGCCAACAGGTCGAGCTTGGCGTTGGTCACGGCCCGAAGAGCCATATCGCCAATCAGGGAATGCGTGCTGCTGGTGAGGTCGGCGTTGGTGCCGGTGCTGGTCAGATGCACATGGGCGTCGATCAGGCCGGGCAGAACAAAACTGTCAGAGAGGTCGATCAATTCGCAGCCGTCGGGGAGGTCCTTCGGGAAGGGAGCTACTTCAACAATATCCTTCCCATCAATCAGGACCAACATGTTCTCTAGAACCTTACCGGTTGTGGAATCAAAGAGTTTTCCGCATTTAATGGCCTTTTTCATGGGAATACCGCCTTTCAAAAAAGAATTACCCTCATTATATGGAAGGAATTCACAAAAAGCAAGTAAAAAAACCAGGGTTCAGGAGACAAGAAAAAATCCTCTCAGCCGAAAAAGCCGGGGAAAACCCGCAAAAACCAGAAATTGAAGGGGTTGAAAAGCGCTTGGCACATGATTTTTCACAAAATAAGAGCGCCGGACACAAATGGATTTCGTTACATTTTTTTGCCAAACGGGTAAGGGCTGGATCCTGCAAAAAACATAGACAACAACACGCCCCGAAAGAATCCCAGTCCGAGCGCGTTTCGGCTTTTCTTGCAAAGCCTGCGATGCAATGCTATAATTTTGAAAAAGCGCGCTGACCGCAGGTGTAAGGGAGGGTCACAGATGCACGGAAGCGGAACCATCGCCTTCCCGGGGCTTGGGATCGGGGAGTTTTCCCTGAACCGAGTCGCCTTTAGGATATTTGGGAAAGAGATTTATTGGTATGGGATTTTGATTGCAGCGGGTTTTTTTCTCGCTGTTTTGCTGGCCCAAAAGCTGGGCGAACACAACGGACTGGATTCCGATGATATCCTCAATATGGTGCTGATTGCAGCGCCGGTTGCCATCGTGGGCGCAAGGGCGTATTATGTTTTGACCACGCTGGATCAGTATCATTCCCTGTATGAGGTGATTGCCATCTGGAACGGCGGAATTGCCATCTACGGCGCAATTCTGGCCGGCATGGCGGTTCTGATTCTCTACAGTCTTGTGAAGAAGCTGCCGATTTTGAAGGTGCTTGACGTGGCTGCGCCCTGTGTGATTTTGGGGCAGGCCATCGGAAGGTGGGGCAATTTCGTCAACCAGGAGGCCTTCGGAAGGGAGACCGCCCTTCCCTGGCGTATGGAGCTTCTGATCAACGGCGTCCGCACTTGCGTGCACCCCACCTTTCTCTATGAATCGCTTTGGGATTTTGCGGGGCTTCTCCTGCTCGTGTGGGTGTTTTACCATTGCAGAGCCGAAGGGGAGACCACCTGCCTCTATTTTTTCTGGTACGGAGTCGGACGCTTTTTTATCGAAGGGCTGCGAACCGACAGTCTGTATCTCGGCAGCTTTCGAATTTCTCAACTGGTCAGCGTCGCGCTCTGCATTGCGGCGGTCGCGTTGTATAGCCGTGTCTCAAAGAAAAGAGCGGGAACAGCGAAGGG
This sequence comes from Clostridia bacterium, assembly GCA_017427525.1. Taxonomy (GTDB): domain Bacteria; phylum Bacillota; class Clostridia; order Oscillospirales; family Feifaniaceae; genus Galloscillospira. The sequence goes on along the minus strand of JAFRSP010000036.1, from coordinate 48,893 downwards.
GGACGACGCACCGTGAAAAAAACCGGTGTTTTGCATGAAGTGAGTCTCGGCATAGAGATCGGGCTGTGCACGCTCCTTTTGGCAACGGGAGCGGCGCTGCTGCTGCTTCACAGCTGTGATCTGCTCTATCGGCTCGACCTGAAGCTCTTGAAGATCCCTGAGCAGACAGGGCTGGATGTGGCCGTGATCTTAGAAAACTACCATGCCATGATGGCATATCTGAATCCTTTTTCCAAGGGAAGCTTCTCCCTGCCGACCCTCGCCTTTTCCGCCGAAGGGGCGCAGCACTTTGCCGATTGCCGCCGGCTCTTTTTGTTTTTTTATGTGCTGGCCTTTGCTGCGGGGCTGCTGCTTGTTCTGCGGGCTTTCCGAAGCCGTGGGGAGGACAAAAGCGCGGTGCGGTATTTTGTTGCCGCCGTTGTGCTGATCGGGTCGGTCCTGCTTGCGGGGATTGCCATCGGCGTCAACCCCTCGCGGTCTTTCGTGCTGTTTCACAAGCTGCTTTTCAGCAACGACTACTGGATGTTCGACCCCGCGCGGGATCCCGTCATTTTGCTGCTTCCCGAGCAATTTTTCTATCACTGTGCAGCGGTTTTTGCCTGCTTTTGGGGGATTGGGGCGTTTCTTCTGTTGCAGGCTGGAATCCGTGAAAAAAAGAAGAGAGAGCAGGGAAAACAGAGTTGACAGACAGGCTCAACCCTGATATAATATCATAGCCCGCATGTGGCCGGCTTTGAAAGGCAATTGCCTGCCGTCCGCAGCGTGACTCTAGAGAAGAGAAAGAGAGGTGTACAGGAATGTACGCAATTATCGTAACCGGCGGCAAGCAGTATAAGGTTTCTGCCGGCGATGTCTTGTTCATTGAGAAGCTCGAGGCCGAAGCAGGCGACGAAGTGGTGTTCGACCAGGTTCTGGCAGTCGGCGGCGACAACGGCATCACCGTGGGTACCCCCACTGTTGAGGGCGCGTCTGTCAGCGGTAAGGTGATTAAGAACGGCAAGAACAAGAAGATCTATGTCTACAAAATGAAGGCGAAGAAGAACTACAGAAGAAAGCAGGGCCATAGACAGCCCTATACCAAGGTTGAGATCGTCGGCGTGAATGCCTGAGATTGAACCTTTTGTGGATTTGTTTCGGAGGTGAATTCAAAATGGCACATAAAAAAGGCGTGGGCTCTACCAAAAACGGCCGCGATTCGGCCAGTAAGCGTCTGGGCGCCAAGAGAGCTGACGGTCAGTTCGTCAAGGCCGGCAATGTGCTGGTCACGCAGCGTGGCACAAAGATCCATCCCGGCGTCAATGTGGGCAGAGGATCCAACGATACGCTCTTTGCGCTGGTTGACGGAACGGTTCGGTTCGAACGCGTGGGGAAAGACCGCAAGCGTGTTTCGGTTTACGACGTTCAGTAGTCGAGAATCGGAAGGTCTCAGGTCTCAGGGCCTGAGGCCTTTTCTTTGGAGGTCGGATTTGGAGCGCCTCTGCCGTTTTGGCAGAAGGGGGACGAGGATTTCTTTTTGGGAGGGAGACAAACCGTGTTTATCGACGTTGCAAAAATCCATATTCGGGCGGGGGCCGGAGGAAACGGAGCCGTCTCCTTTCATCGGGAAAAATATATCGCTGCCGGCGGCCCCGACGGGGGAGACGGCGGCGCAGGCGGCAATATCGTCTTTCAGGTGGACGACAATCTCTCCACCCTTCTGGATTTTCGCTATAAACGCAAATATGCCGCGGAAGACGGCGCTGCGGGCGCAGGGAAGAACTGTACCGGAAAGAGCGGGAAGGACCTGGTCATCCGCGTACCGAGAGGAACTCTGATTCGGGAGAGCGAGAGCGGACTTCTGCTGCACGACATGTCGGACGGCGAGCCCTATCTTGCCGCCCGAGGAGGAAAAGGCGGTTTTGGAAACGCCCGTTTTGCGACCGCCACGCGGCAGACGCCCCGCTTTGCCAAGAACGGGACAAAGGGCGAAGAGGCCGATGTGCTGCTGGAGCTCAAGCTGCTGGCCGATGTGGGGTTGATCGGCTTCCCCAACGTGGGGAAATCCACGCTTCTTTCGGTGGTTTCGGCGGCCAGGCCCAAGATCGCAAACTACCATTTTACCACGCTTCAGCCGCAGCTTGGGGTGGTGCGGGTAGATGAAGGGGTTTCTTATGTAATGGCCGACATTCCCGGTCTGATTGAAGGAGCGAGCGACGGCCTTGGACTCGGGCATGAATTTCTGCGCCATGTGGAGCGCTGCCGTCTTCTGGTGCATCTGGTCGACGTTTCGGGAAGCGAGGGACGGGATCCGGTTGAGGACTTCGAGGCGATCAATCGGGAGCTTTCCGCCTTTTCCCCGGCGCTTGCGCAACGCCCGCAAATATTGGTGGGCAGCAAGTCGGATCTTTTGACAGAGCCGGAAAACTCCGAGCGTCTTCGCGCCTGTGCGCAGAAGCTGGGATACCCCTATCTCGAGATCTCAGGGGCGACGCATGAGGGGATCGACGCGCTGCTGTCCTGCATTTGGTCCCGGCTGCGGGAGCTGCCTCCGATCCTCACCTATGAAAGCGAGACGACGCTGGCGGAGGCCACCGCCGAAAAGGGAGAAAAAACGACCACCGTGCGGCGCGAAAACAACGTCTTTGTGGTCGAGGGCGAATGGCTCTTCAATCTTCTCGGAAGCGTCAATTTCAGCGACTACGAGTCGCTGCAGTATCTGCATCGCGTGCTGGAGAGCAACGGGATTTATGAGCTGCTCCGCAGTCATGGGATTCAGGAGGGCAACACCGTTTCGATCTACGGCGTGGAGTTTGAATATGTCAATTGACTCTGGCTGCATTTTTGGGCTTGACATTACACAGAGTCTCTGGTATACTGAACGAGCACAAAAAAGCAGAAGGGGAGTTCCCCCGTCTCACCGCAGTTGCAAATGCGCGGCTCGGTTCATCAAAGACAGCTGGAGGATAGCAGAGATCCTGTGCCTTTGGCGTGCTTTTGCCGAGAGATGACGGGTGGAATTCGTTCCACCCGTTTTTTGTGACATTGAAGTCCTATGAGGAGGTGCCTGCAATAGCCAGCAAAGAGTTGCTCATTAACGAGCAAATCACCGACAAAGAAGTCCGCGTCGTCGACAGCGACGGCAGCCAGCTCGGGATCATGAGCGTGCGCGACGCGATGGATCGGGCGATCCAGCGCAATCTTGATTTGGTAAAGATTGCCCCTCAGGCCAATCCGCCTGTGTGCCGGATCATGGACTATGGAAAGTTCCGGTTTGAGCAGTCCAAAAAAGAAAAAGAGGCGCGCAAAAACCAAAAGCAGGTGGAGATCAAAGAGATTCGCCTGTCTGTCAACATCGATACGCACGACTTCAACACCAAGAAAAACCACACGCTGCGTTTTCTGCAGGAGGGGAACAAGGTGAAGGTGTCGGTTCGTTTCCGCGGTAGAGAGATGAGCCATACCTCTCTCGGAGAGGCGAGATTGCTGGAGTTTGCAGAGGCCTGTAAGGAATTCGGCAACGTCGATAAGCCCCCAAAGCTCGAGGGCAGAACAATGGCGATGATTATCAATCCGCTCCAGAAATAAACGACAAAGGAGAATCCACATGCCCAAGATTAAAACGCACTCCGGTGCAAAAAAGAGATTTAAGCTGACCAAAAACGGGAAGATTAAGCGCAGCTCCACCAAGAGACGCCACATTCTCAACAAGAAGACCACGAAGCTCAAGAGAAGCCTCAGAATGCCGACCTATGCCGACAAGACCAATGAAAAGCAGATCAAGCGTCTGCTCCCCTATAAATAAGAAATAACGACCGGAAACGGCCTTTTCCTGAGAGTGCAGAGGAAAACCATACGGCCTTCTGCGACAGGATCTCTCAATCATAAACAATCAACGTATGGAGAAATGGTGGTAATAGTATGGCACGTGTTAAAGGTGCGCTGATGACGAGAAAGAGAAGAAAAAAGATTCTGAAGATGGCCAAAGGCTACTGGGGCAGAAAGAGCACGAACTATCGGATCGCCAATCAGGCGGTCATGAAGTCCCTGACCTATGCCTATACGGGAAGAAAGCTGAAGAAGCGTGATTTCAGACGGCTCTGGATCACCCGAATCTCCGCCGCCTGCAAACTCAACGATATCAACTATTCCCGGTTTATGAACGGCCTCAAGAAATCCGGCGTCGAGCTCAACCGCAAGGTTTTGGCTGAGCTTGCCGTAAGCGATCCTGCCGGTTTTACCCAGCTTGTGGACAAGGCCAAAGCCGCCCTGTAAGGATTGAGGGGTTTAGCCATATAGTTGAGGGCAGGCTCTGCTTGATAGAACCTAATCCTGTGATTCGAACAACAAAAAGAGAGAGCAAACGCAAGTGCTCTCTCTTTCTTTTTTTCGGGAAAGAATGATGACGTAAGGGAAGGGGCATGCTTTGTCGATCGGATGCGAGAAGGAGGGTCAGGATTTTGAAGGGGAATTCCACAGCGAGATATAGCCGTTATCCTGAAGATGCTTGAGAACGATCAGGGCGATCGGAAGCAAAAACATGCCGAAGATTCCAAAGAAATTGAGCCCGGCATAAATAGAGATCAGGGTCGCAATGGGGTGCAGACCGATGCTGCTGCCGACGATTTTGGGCTCCAGGAACTGGCGAACAGCAGTGATCACGGCGCACAGGATGAGCAGACAGACGCCGAGTCTCATGTTGCCGAACATAATGGCGATAATTCCCCAGGGGACTAACACAGTTCCGCAGCCCACGATCGGGAGGACATCGACAAGGGCTATGATGGCAGACAGCGTGACAGAGTAGTCCACGCCGATCAGGTGAAATCCGATTACCAGTTCAACAAAGGTGATGAGACAGATCAAAGAGTAGGCGCGCAGGAAGCGCAGCACGGTCAGTTTGAAGAAGGATGCGGCCTCGGTTACGGCGCCCTGTGCCGAGGTGGGAACCTGCAGCCGTAAAAAATCACGAAGTGCATGAAAGTCGATGGAAAAGAGCAGGCAGGCAGCCAGGACGACCAGCGACACGATCAGTGCCGAAGGAAGCTTTGTGGCAATTCCGGTTGCCGCGGTCATCACCGACATGCCGAGGGAACCGATCAGAGAGGGAAGTCCTTCCACCAGAGAGGCAAGCATCCGATCCACATAGGCGATCACATACGGGGGGAGGAGTTCGAACCAATCGTTGAGCAGCAGTTCAAACCCGGCGAATTTCTCCCGGATCAGCGCATACAGTCCCGCCCAATTCTCGAGGAAAGTTGCCGATTCATAGGCGAGCCGTGAGAAGATGATGATGAGCAGCCAGGAGATCAGCGCAAACAGAAGAAGCAGCGCGACCGGACTTGCGAAACCGCGTTTCAGGTGCAGATACCTGGTCATAAAAGAGACCAACGGCTCTGCCATCACAGCCACAAAGTAGGCGATGAGAAAGGGCATCATCCAGGGGATTCCATAGCTGATGACAAACCAGAGAATGGCAAACAGCGAGAGATAGAACCCGAGGTTGATGAGGAAAGCTCTCTTTTTTTCAAGGGGAATCGATTTCACAGCGGCCTCCGTTTCCATAGGGAAAAATAAGAATCATCAGAAAAACTCCATACGGGCTCGAAGGGATGCGGCACTTTTTAAGCAAAACCGTAAAACTGCGCTGCTTTTTCACAGGACTTTTTGGAGAATTCCATGATGGAAATAGACTTGAATTCAGCTATAAGGTATGATATAGTACACAATAGGAAAACAACTGTTGATAGGGGACAAACGAATGAGTACATCCGGTTCAAAAATCTACTATTTGGTCGAAGCGTCCGCGCTGCCCGAAGTGTATCGCAAGGTGCTGAAGACGAAAGAGCTGCTGGAAGCCGGAAGGGTATCCACTGTCAGTGAAGCGGTGGCGCAAACCGGTCTTTCCCGCAGTGCCTACTACAAGTACAAAGACGTCGTGTTCACATTTCATGAGAAATCTCAGGGCAAGGTAATGAGTTTCTCCTTTACTCTGCGCGACGAGCCAGGCGTTGTCAGCGGGCTGCTCAGCATTTTTGCAAAAAGCGGCTGCAATGTGCTCACGCTGCACCAGGGACTTCCGAGCGGCGGCACTGCGGTGTTCACCATTTCAGTGGAAACCCACAATGCGACCCTTTCCAGCGACGAACTGCTGGAGGCGCTGAGCGGCGTTCGGGGAGTTCTGGAGTGCAAGGTTTTGGGAAGCGAATGAGACCTTGGCGAAATGAAGGAAAGAAACAGCGCCTGTTCCTATTATAGCAGAGCGGGCAGACTTTGAAAAGGGCGCCCTGCAATTGTCGTGGGGCTGCTTTGCTTTTTCCATTTTTAACAGGTGATTTTTCTGCTGTTTTGGCAAAATAAGAAACAGGGGTGTTTGCAGGATGTATAAACTTCGTGTTCCGGGCTCTTCGGCAAATGTTGGCTCCGGATTTGACAGCATTGGGATTGCGATGAATCTTTACAATTACGTCACTTTTGAAGAAAGCGACACGATCACGGTGGAGTGTGAAGACGATGTGCCGAAAGACGGTTCCAATCTCATTGTGAGCACTGTACGTCGCGCTTATGCAGAGGCCGGAAGACCGTTCCACGGACTTCATATCATCCAGGAGAACAACGTGCCCATGGTTCGGGGGCTTGGCAGCAGTTCGACCTGCATTGCAGCAGGGGTTTCGATTGCGGGAAAGCTCATGGGAGACAACCTCTCTCTGCACGATAAGGTCACGCTTGCCGCCATGATCGAAGGGCACCCCGACAACGTTGCCCCGGCTCTGCTCGGCGGCTTTGTGGCAGCAGCGCTCGATCACGGCGAGGTCTATTACCAGCGCAAGGAGCTTGACCATGACCGGATCGGCTTTGTAGCCGTGGTGCCGGATTTCAAGGTCAGCACGGAAGAGGCCCGCGCTGCGCTGCCCAAGCAGCTTTCTCTGGAGGACGCCGTCTACAACCTCTCCCGTTCCTCGTTGCTGACGGCAGCGTTTTTGACGGAGAATTATGGGCTTCTTCGCATCGCGACAAAAGATCGTCTGCATCAACGCTATCGTCTGATGCTTGTCCGCGGAGGCGAAGAGATTCTGAGAAAAATGATGGAATTCGGAGCCTATTGCAGTACAGTGAGCGGCGCGGGGCCGACCATGCTTGCCGCCGTACCTGCTGCAGATAAGGTTGTGTTTGAGGGGATCAGCGCCTTTGTTGCCGAAAAATACCCCACGTATCAGGTCAGACGGCTGCAGGCTGACAACGCCGGGCTGGTCATCGTGTAGCGCCTCATGAAGAGAGAATCGATTAAAAAAGCCCTGCGGCTCTTGTTGCAGGGCCTTTTTAATGGTATACTGAACCTGTGAGCGTGCTGCAGGCCGTGCCATGCTCAACAGAAATCCTTTGAACTGGAAAGGGATTGTTGCGTTCATGCAGCAGATTTCCATCTGTGGGTTGAAAATCCACAATGTCGATATGAAGGAAGCGGTGCAGGCCTGCCTTGATCTGGCGGGAAGGGCTGGCGCCGTCTATACCCCAAATGCCGAAATGGCAGATCTGGCGCTCCGGCAACCGAAGTTTCTGGAATTGCTGAATGGCGGGGATCTGATTGTGCCGGATGGCGCCGGCGTGGTCCTGGCGTCCAAATTGAAAAGAGTGCCGCTCAAGGGAAAGGTTGCTGGAATTGAACTGGCACAAAACCTCCTCGCACCGGCGCAGGAGCGGGGGCTTCGTCTGTTTCTGTTCGGCTCGAAGCCCGGCGTGGCAGAGCGGGCGGCGGAGAAGATGAAAGAGCAGTATCCGCTTCTTGAGATCTGCGGCACGGCAAACGGGTATTTTTCGGATGAGAGCGGCCCCGTTTCTGCAATCTGCGCGGCAAAACCCGATGTGGTCTTTGTCTGTCTCGGTTCTCCAAAACAGGAGCGGTTCATTCACGCCCACAAGCAGGAGTGCAATGCGCTGATGCTGGGTCTCGGGGGAACGCTGGATGTGATTGCGGGAGATGTGAAGCGTGCGCCCGACTTCTATGTGAAGCACAATCTGGAATGGCTCTATCGCGGCGCGCTTGATCCCAAGCGATGGGGACGGCTGATGCGGATCCCTGCCTTCCTGGTCAAGGTGCTTTTCAGAAGGAGCATGGCAGAAACGGAAGAGTAAAAACAAAAGAATGATAAAAAGATGCCGACCGCGCAAGGCATGGCCGTCTGCGTCGGCGAAAGGAGAGTAAAAAGATGAAGGTTACTCTGCTCAGTCACACGCCGGATCCTGAAAAGCTGGTGGCAAGCGCTGCAAAGCTTTGCTATTCTCCCAGCAGCATCGAACAGCTTCGCGACAATCTTGACGATACAGCGGCTGAGAAATTTGTCCACATGCTGGCCGAGATGGGGCATGAGAGCCCGATCGAGCACATGTCGTTCACCTTTGGGATCGAAGAGGTGTCCCGTTCTCTGTTGGCCCAGATCACCCGGCACCGTATGGCCTCCTTCAGCGTGCAGAGTCAGCGATACGTGAGAGAGGGAGCGTTTGAATTCGTACTGCCTCCCGCAATCGAGAGCAATGCAGAGGCCAAAGCCTGTTATCTGAAGGCCATGCAGGAGGATCAGGAGCACTACGACACGCTTGTGGCGCTGCTCAAAAAGCAGCACATTGAAGAGCTCACAGAGCATGGGATGAGTGAAAAAGCCGCTGCAAAGGCCGCCGAAAAGATGGCGATCGAGGATGCGCGCTTTGTCCTGCCGAACGCCTGCTATACCAAGATGATCGTTACGATGAACGCACGTTCGCTGCTCAATTTCTTTTCCCAGCGCTGCTGCAATCGCGCACAGTGGGAGATCCGCGCGCTGGCAACCGAAATGCTGCGGCTGGTTCGTGCCATTGCCCCCTCGGTGTTTTCCAATGCCGGTCCGCGCTGCCTGCGGGGAGCCTGCCCGGAGGGCAAAATGAGCTGTGGACATGCAGAACAGGTGCGCGCCGCATTTGCAGAGTTTTGAAAGAAGGGAAAACCAAATGGGTCGTCTCATTGTGATCGACGGACTGGATGGCAGCGGGAAACAGACCCAAACGCAGCTGCTTGCCCAGCGGTTGACCGAAAAAAGCATCGGTGTGAAGCAAATCACCTTTCCAACCTACACCGAGTCCTCCGCCTTGATTCGACTCTATCTCGACGGAGAATTGGGCGCGCTCGACGAGGTCAACGTCTATGCCGCCTCCACCTTTTATGCGGTCGACCGTTATGCCTCGTATTGCAGGGACTGGAAAGAGGACTATCTGGCGAACAAGCTGGTGCTGACCGACCGTTATGTAACGGCCAATATCATCCACCAGATGGGGAAGCTGCCGAAGGATCGGTGGGAGGACTATCTGAACTGGGTGAACGATTTGGAATATGTCCGGTTTGGGCTCCCGAAGCCCGATCTGGTGCTCTATTTGGAGCTTCCCATAGAGGTGTCCTGTCGGCTTCTGGAAAAGCGTTATGCAGGAGACGACTCGAAAAAGGATCTCCATGAGAGAGACAGCGCCTATCTGCGCGCCTGCCATGAAACAGCCTCCTTTGCCGCCCGCCGGCTTGGCTGGCAGGTAGTTCATTGCGGGGATGGCACGGAGGGGATCCGGACTCCGGAGGAGATCGCAAATGAGATCGAAGCCCTCGTGACGCAGCGGTTTTTCAAGGAAGCATAATTCAAAAAAGATGATTTAGACGATAGAAAAAGACCAAACGAAAAGGACAGGATTAGGAAAGAACCAAGAAATCTGTTTCTTGCGCAAGGAAGGGAGAGGGGAAAAGGAAGCGTGGGTGCTTCAGAAGAAGACATGCAGGCTCTTACGTGATCGTGTGAGTGAGAGTTCTGCTGCCCGGGAAAGCTTCCAAAAGCTCAGAAAACGGGAAAGGATTTGGTCCCCTTTTTCACTTATTTTGCAATCAAATCGGATAACCTTGAATCGGGTCTAAGGAGCGTAGATGACAGATGTTGGATTTTCAACCGATCAAGCTGGAAGATCAGGAGCGGGTGGATCGCTATTTAATCGAGGCAAAATCACAGAATTACGATGAGTGTTTTGCCACTCTCTATACCTGGAAGGATACCTTTCACACCGAGATCGTCGAGGCGGAAGGGTGCCTCCTCGTGCGGATGCAGGAGGGAGAGAGCCCTGTCTATCTTTTCCCGATCGGAGGAGACCTCAAAGCGGGCATGCAGCTGCTCATGGACGAGCATCGGGAGAATGGGCTCCCGCTGTGGCTGGGAAGCATTACCCGGAAAAACATGGAGAACCTGGAAGAAGCCTTTCCCGGAGAGTTTGAGTTTGAGAGACGCCGGGATATGGACGACTATATTCACCTGACCGAGTCCCTTGCGCAGTTCAAGGGAAAGAGTTTTCACGGAAAACGGGGTCATGTGAAAAAGTTTAAAACGCTTTACAACCATGAGTATCGCCGGATGATGCCGGAACTGGTGCCGGAGGTGCTCAAGATGAACAAGATCTGGTGTCGGGGACATTCCTATGATGATGACGATGCCGCTCTGCACGAGAAGCTCGCGGCCGAACTGTTGCTCAACAATCTTGAGGAACTGCGAGGGGAGGGCGGCGTGCTGCTGGTCGACGGAGTGGTCGTGGCTGCTTCAGCCGGAACGCCGATCTATCCGGGAAGCGATACCATCGTGGTGCACTTTGAGAAGGGACTCACCGAATATGAGGGCGTATATTCTGCCATCTGCAATTTCTTTATGGAGGATTGCAGCAGCCGGTATCGCTATGCCAACCGCGAAGAGGATTTGGGGATTCCGGGACTGAGAAAGTCAAAGCTCTCATACAATCCGGAGATCTTGCTTGAGAAATATGTGGCAAAGTGGGAGCCGCCGCTGAAGGATGATCTCCTGTCGCTGTGAGAAACAATTTTTGAAATCGGTTTTTGAATCCGTTGGATGTTATGTCCCGGGAAATTTGGGAAGCTTCATGAGAAGGAAGGGTCACTCCGCCCCAGCGGAGTCCATGGCTATCATTGTCTGGAGAGGAGAGCGACATGCTCACAACCTTGCATATCAACCCGGAAGGCCCCGGCGAAGAGCTGGTCAATTTGTGGAATCAGACCTTCGGAGATGATCCGCAGGAGATTACACGGTTCTACCGGCATTTTTCCGAGGTTCTCGAGGTGTTGGCAGAGCTTGACGAAAACGAGCACATTGTCAGCGCCGTGCATTTCCTCCCTGTGGAATACCGCTATTTCCGTGGGGGGTGGAAGGGTTCCTATCTCTATGCCGCGATGACGGAAAAGGAGCGCCGCGGAAAGGGGATCATGAGCCGCATGATTCAGCAGAGGCTCCGGCAGGGCTATCAGAGGGGCGAAGAGTTTCTATGCACACTGCCGGCAGAGGAAGAGCTCTATGAGTACTACGGACGTTTTGGGATGGAGCCTGTTTTTGTGCTGCACCGGGCGACCCTGACAAGGCAGCAGTTGGCCGATCGGAAGCTGACGCTGAATATCGAGAGCAAGGCCTCTCCGTATTATGCCTATTCCTCCACCTTTGCGCGCAGGGAATACACGGTGGTAAAAGACAAGCGGTTTGTGCAGTACACGGCGATCGACAACGAGTCGGGCGGAGGGATTTTCAGTTCGCTCTATGCCGGATATTTTTATGCGCGCCCGATGGATGAAGCCACGATCCACGTTAAAGAGCTCTACCTGCAGGGCGATAGTTTTCCGCATTTTGCAGCTTTTCTGCTGCGTTCTTTTCCGAATGCGCAGCGATTTGTGTTTGATTTTTGTCCGGGGACCTGTCCGAGCGGGCTTGACTTTATCGAGATCCGATCCGGCAGTGCAAGGCTGATCCGCTTGGAGAAGACCCTGCGCAGCTTTGCTGCCAAGCATCGCGACCTTGAAATGAGCTTTTCATTGGAGGACGGTATCATCAAGGAGAATTCCGGCGATTACCACGTGAAGGACGGCATGGTGCGCCGCACCGACTACACCGGCACGCTGATGCAGCTTACGATAGCGCAGTTGACCCGCCAGATCATGACGGACAACGGTAAGGGACATCCCTATATGAATATGATGCTCGATTGAGTTTCAGGGAATCGGCGCAGGGGGAAGGCGGGAAGCTGGCATGCAGAATCAGAGAAAGGCAGAGCTTCGTCGTAGGCTTCTCCTTCGGCGCGCAGAGATTTCATGTGGGCACAGAGAGGAATGCGGGCTGGCAGCCTCTCTTCGGCTGCTTCAAAGCGAGCTTTGGAGTAGGACGGAGGGGGTGCTTCTCACCGTTCCCCTTCCGGAAGAGCTCGACGTCATGCCCCTTCTTCAGGCAGCGCTGCAGCAAGGGAAACCGCTTTTCCTGCCCTGCTGCAGGAGCCGGAAACTGATCTTTTACCGATTAAAGGAGCTCGGACAACTCCGAAAGGGCGCCTTCGGACTGTGGGAGCCGCCGGAAGATCAGCTCTTGGAGCGGGGAGACGGCATGCTGCTTGTGGCGCCGGCCGTCGCCTGCGACAGGCAGGGGTTCCGCATCGGCATGGGCGGAGGCTATTACGACCGCTTTTTGCCCGGATTTTCGGGCAGCACGGTCTGCCTTGTTTACGACGAACTGCTGTTTGATACGCTGCCAACAGAGCCGTTTGACATTCCGGTGCAGTATGTATTCACCCAGCTGCAGGATTTTCCTGTTCAAGGGCCTGTCCCCAAATGAGGGAGAGAAAAGCGGCCCTATGGGCCGCTTTGCCGGAGTGGCTGTGCGATGCGATCAGTCGTCGCAACAGCAGGAGAGAATCAGAAAGATGATGAGAATCCAGAGCAGACAATCGTTGTCAAAGCCATTCCCAAAACACACGGTCAAATCACCTCACTCAAGTATGTGTGCTATATCCTATGCGATAGGGCGCAATGTGTTCCTGTTTTAGAAGTCCAAAGGAGAGAAGTTTGCCATGCCACAGCAAGATAAGGGCGGGGATACCCTGCAATTTGATAAAATCGAACGACAGAAGGCGGCGGCACGGCTCGCAAGCCGTACGCAGAAACACAAAAAGCAGCTCTTTACCCGCACGTTTCTCTATGCCATGCTGGTGATCACCTCGGCGATTTTGTTGGCCTTTTTCGCACTCAACGTTGCCAACGACGCGCTTGCACTTATGAAGCCGAGCAGCGAGCTGAATGTGAGAATCGAGCGGGGCTCCACGGTCGGCACCATTGCCGGGGAACTGAAGGAATCGGGTCTGATCAAGCATCGCTGGGCATTCGTGCTGTTTGCGAAGCTGACCGGAAACGCCAACAACTTCCAGTATGGGACCTATACGCTCAACACGGATATGGATTACCTTGAGCTTGTGACCAATCTGCAAAAGACTGCCACCTTCCGCCAGACTGTGCGGATCACGATTCCCGAGGGGAGAGAGCTGCGGGAGATCATTGAAACGCTCGATAAAAACAACGTCTGCTCGTCGGAAGACCTGTGGGATGCGGTGGAGAACCATGAGTTCGACTACGACTTTTTAAAAGACCTTCCCCAGCGTCCGAATCGTCTGGAGGGATATCTCTTCCCCGACACCTATGAGTTCTTTGAGGATTCCGATGCCGATACGGTGCTTGCCAAGATGCTCGACAACTTCAATGCCAAATTCAGCGACGACCTGCGGAAGCGTGCGTCGGAGATCGGCATGAGTCTCGACGAGGTGGTCACGCTGGCATCGATCATCGAGCGGGAGGCAGCAAGCGATGAGGATCGCGCTACGGTGTCTTCCGTCTTCCACAACAGGCTGAACAGCAAGCAATACCCGCTGCTGCAGTCTTGCGCCACGGTGCAGTATATTCTCAAGGAGCGCAAGCCGGTTCTCACCTATGCCGATGTGCGCATTGAAAGCCCGTACAACACCTATCTCCATGAGGGATTGCCAATCGGGCCGATTGCTTCGCCGGGCCTTGCTTCGATCAAGGCGGCGCTCTATCCCGAGACGACCGACTACTACTTCTTTGTGGTCTCTGCCACGGGAGAGCATGTTTTCTCCAAAACCCTGGAAGAGCACAATGCGGCGGTACGTCAGGCAAATTCCTCGAGGGGTACCGGAGCAGTTGCGGGATAAAACTTTTGCGAGATCAAAAGGAGACAAGGCCTTCGCTTAATTTGCATGCGCCGGCCCTCAGAAAGCGGGCCGGCGCTGTTGCGTTGTAAGATCGTCACAGTTCCGATTCTTGTATAAGGCGGGCAGGGTATCTTCGCAATTTCGCACTGCAGGGGTGCTGGGAAAGCGCGGATAACTCATAAGCTTTACATATCTGAAAGGGATCAAAGCCGACGAGAGACGAAAGCAGAGCGTGACCTGTGGAAATGGGAAAAAGAGGACGTTGCACAAGCATCTGCCTGTTGTCAGAGCGTGCCACGTGGAATGAAGAAAAAGGAAGCGGATTGATTTAGCAACCCGCTTCCTTTTTGGATTTGGACAAAAGGTGGATCAAAGAGGCAAAGGGCGCCATTCGCAAAGAATGGCGCCCTTTGTGTATGGTGTATAAAGGGGAAGAAAGAAAGCTTATTCATCAACGCCGGCAATCGTCTGCGCGTCTGCAATAAACTGATCGATGGAGCCGTCCTCCAGCAGCTTGGTTACGATTCCGTTGAGGTATTCCAAGAATTCCTCGTTGCCCTTCTGAACGGCGATGGACTGCCCCTCGTTATCGATGACGATACCGACGTCCTTCACCATGATATCGCTGTTGGCCGAGGCAAATGCCAGGGAGGGCATTTTGTCGATGTAGGCCACGTCGACCTTCTTGTTTTGCAGTTCCAGAATGATGTCCTGATTCTTCACAAGGGTGACAACATTCTCTTCACCGAAGAGCTCGTTGGCGACCGGAACCTGAATGGTACCGCTCTGAACGGCGACCTTCTTGCCGGCGAGATCTGCGGTTGTGTTGTAGAGGTCGGCATCCTCGGTGCGAACCAGAATGACCTGTTCCCCATGATAATAGGGAACCGTGAAGTCAACAGACTTCAGTCTCTCTTCGGTCATGCTCATGCCGGAGATCACGAGATCGAACTCTCCCTTGGAGAGGCTGATGCAGAGGCCGTCGAAAGCCATATCGACTACCTTGAGATCTACGCCCAGATCGTCGGCAATATACTGTGCCAGGGTGATATCGTATCCGATGATCTTGTCTTCTCCGTTTTCCATCACATGGAATTCAGCAGGCGGATAGTCGGCAGAGGTTCCGAGAACCAGTTCACCGGCTTCTTTGATCTGATCCAGTTTGCTTTTGGGTTCTTCCGTTTTGCTGCTGCATGCGGCAAGACTGAAGAGAAGCAGAAGAGAGAGTACAAGCGCCAGAGTCTTTTTCATGACGAAATCCTCCATTTCAGACTTCTTCTTTGATTTGAGATTTGAGTAATTGAATTTGTAGCTTTATTTATCCGCAATCCTTGCGGTTTGGATAAAATCATTCCCAAAGAGGCTTATCCCAGAGATTGAATTTTGTTCCAATCCCCATCTTTGTCGCATTTTCAAACATCTGATAGGCAATCATGATATCGAGTGCGCCAAGACCCATGGAGCAGGCGGTAACATATTGATCGTCCGAGGTTCGCAGTTTCTTCGTCCCAAGCACCAACTCGCTCAGATCGATGAGGCTGTCCTCCTTGATGGCACCCTCGCTAACCAGCTTTACAAGGGGATTCATGTGTTCTTTCATCTGCTTCCAGTAGTCCACGGAAATCGCCTCAGCAGACAGGAAGAGGTCTTCCGCCATTTCACTCGGATGCATGGAAACAATGGCGCAGCCGGGGGTCAGCCAAGAGCTGTCCATAATGGGCTCACGGGCGGTGGTCTCGCCGACGATGAGCTGAGACTTCAGCGCCGCACCCTTGGAATCGGTGGTGGGGATAATCTTCACGCCGAGGCTGTCGCCGTATTCAGCGGCGATTTCCTCTGCTTTGGAGAGGTCGAGATCGGTGAGATACATGGTCTTGATCTGGGGCAGAGCCTCATGAACGGCAGAGACCATGGTGCGGCCGATCACGCCGGCGCCGATCAGGGCCGCGGTGTCGGCATTGGAGGGAGCGGCATACTTTGCCATCAGTCCGCCCACAGCCGAGGTTCTCATGGCGGTAATCAGCGTTCCGTCCAGAATGCAGAAGGGGAGCACCGTTTCCGGGTCGCTCAGGATTGTGATATCGATTCCGTAGGGGATACCGGGGATCGAGGCGTTCTTCTTGGCCTCGGCCGCCCATTTGATTCCGGCGATATTCACGTCTCCGGCGATGTGGCTGGGCATGGCGTTGAAGAAGGACTGCCAATTCGTCTTTTCAGGAATGCTGGTGTTGGTTTTAGGGGGGTTCTGAATTTGCCCCTTCCCCAGCATGGAATAGGTCTTCTCGGTGACGGCAAGGATCTGCTTCATATCAAGCAGACCGGCCTTGACGACGTCCTCCTGTTTTAGCAGCAAAATCTCTGGGTTTGTGGTGTGAAGCATGGGATGATTCCTCCAATGATTTGTAATCAAAATCGTTTATATTTGCAGACCGTCTTTTCCAAAGCGTGCGCGGCGGGCTTCCGGCGAAAAATACGGAACCTGCTCAGCATCAGCAGCGGACCTAAGAAATCTGACGAACTAATTGTATATTTATTTGAATCATGTGTCAATAGAAGAATAAATATTTATTTTAGCTTTGGCACAATACTCTATTTTTGCAGGTGTGAGAGGAAAGCGGATTGTGCAAGTTACACAGCGGGAAGCATGTGCGCCGTGAAAACGGCAAATGAGTTGAGAAGAAAGGGTTTGAGAAAGGTTTGATTCAGAGATAAAGTACCCCGTGAGATACGGAATGCGGGAAAAACAAAGAATCGAATAAATACACGAAAGCAATCCGGCAGATCATGGTAAGGCTTGGCGGGCAGCACGGCAAAGTGGCAACACAGCAGACCGCGGGAACAGAAAAGCTCCTGCAAAGAGAGGGATGCCCCTGCTTGCATGAAGAGAGAACGGGCAGACCGCCGCCGTCTCTTTGCGGCGAAAATTCGGCGAGTGTTTTCGAATATGGCTTGAAACGAAAGCGCAGGGTAGTGTATAATAAGCTGAGTCAAAAAACAATAAAAGAGGTGGTTCTCTTGCAGCCTGCGTACAAGCGAATTCTGCTGAAGCTCAGCGGAGAGGCCCTGAGCAACAATGCGCAGGATGGCCGCTGCATCGACGGGTCTTTTTTGACGGCGCTGTGTGAAAAAATCGCGCAGATAACAAAGCTCGGCGTACAGGTGGCCGTGGTTTGCGGCGGCGGAAATATCTGGAGAGGGAGGACGGTTCCTGAAATGGATCGCACCCGCGCGGATCAGTCCGGCATGATGGCAACCATCATCAACGGGCTTGCGCTCGAGGATGCGCTGATCCGGCAGGGAGTTCAGGCCGTCTTGCTGACAGCGTTTGAAGTCGGTCCGGTGGGGCGGCGCTACACCGTGGTGGAAGCGGAGCGGATCCTGAATGAGGGCGGCGTGGCCGTGCTTGCAGGAGGAACAGGGCATCCGTTTTTCACCACGGATTCGGGAGCAGCTCTGCGTGCTGCGGAACTCCAGGTCGACGCTATCTTAATGGCAAAGACCATCGACGGAGTCTACACCGCCGATCCCAAGAAAGACAGTTCTGCCGTCTTTCTGCCGGAGATCACCTGCACCGAGGCGCTTTATCGCCGCCTCGGTGTGATGGACGCCACCGCGATGGCGCTCTGCATGGACAACCATATTACGATTCGCGTGTTTGCCATGAGCCCGCTTGACAACCTGATGAAGGTGGTGTGCGGAGAGCCGATCGGCAGCGTGGTGACCGGGTAAAGACTGCCCCCCAGGAGGGTTCAAAGCATCATGACGTCGTCATGACGAAAGTATGGAGGGAACAATATGAAAGAGATGTACCGCGACTACGAAGACAGAATGAGTAAGGCCATCTCGGTTTTGGAAACTGAGTACAAATCCCTGCGTGCCGGACGCGCCAATCCTGCAGTTTTGGATCGGCTTTCGGTTGACTATTACGGCGTTGCCACGCCCATCAATCAGCTTGCCTCTCTGTCTGTCACAGAGGCCAGAACGCTGACCATCAGCCCCTACGATGCCTCAACCCTCAAGTCGATCGAAAAGGCCATTCTCACGTCCGACATCGGGATCAACCCGCAGAACGACGGAAGATCGATCCGTCTGGTTTTCCCGCCTCTGACCGAAGAGCGCCGCAAGGAGCTGGCAAAGCAGGTGAAAAAGCTGGCAGAAGACAGCAAGGTCGCGATTCGCAATATTCGGCGGGATGCGATCGATACCTTTAAGAAGCGTCAGAAGAAGAGCGAGATCACGGAAGACGACCTCAAAGACGCCGAGAAGGAGCTGCAGGAGCTCACCGATAAAATGGTGAAAAAGATCGACGAGGTCAGCGCCGCCAAGGAAAAGGAAATCCTTGAGGTTTAATGCGCAACCTCAGGGCGTGACCCATAGGCTGCCTGTTATTGCCGTACATACGGGAAGGATTCGATCATGTTAGGAAAAAACAAAGAGAAGCCGACAGAAGAACGCCCTGTCGCGCCGCAGGTTGATATGAGCCGAATTCCGGCTCATATTGCCATTATTATGGATGGAAACGGAAGATGGGCTACGTCCCGCGGGCTTCCCAGAACCATGGGACACAGAGAGGGCGCGCAGAAATTTCGGGAAATCGCCTCATTCTGTCAGGAGATCGGCGTGAAGGTTCTCACGGTCTACGCCTTTTCAACCGAAAACTGGAAGCGCCCGGCAGAGGAGGTCAGCGCCATCTTTCAGCTCTTTCAGGAGTATCTGCGGGAGGCAAAAGAGGAACTGCAGACGAGGAATATCCGCATTCGGGTGTTGGGGGATCTGACCCCTTTCAAGGGAGAGCTGCGCAGTCTGATCGACGAGGTGCAGAGCATGAACCCATCCCCAAATGCGCTGGTGGCAAACATCGCGGTGAATTATGGGGGAAGGGACGAGCTGGTCACAGCGGCCAACGCCGCCTTTGCCGAAAAGGGCGCTCCTCTCACCCAGGAGGATGTGGAGCGGCATCTCTACACCGCCGGTCAGCCGGATCCCGACCTGATCATCCGCACCTCAGGAGAATTCCGGATCTCCGGCTTTTTGCTCTGGCAGTGCGCCTACAGCGAGCTGTATTTTTCGGAGCTTCTCTGGCCGGATTTCACGCCGGAAGAGCTGCTGCGGGCAATTGCGTCCTATCAGGGCCGAAACCGCCGGTTCGGCGGAATAAAGTAAGGGGGAAAAGGTTTGGCCAACGCAAAATTCTGGTCGGGAGCGGCCTATGTGGGTCTTACCATCCCGCTGCTCTGTTATTCCCATACGCTGGCATTGCCCCTTGTGCTAGGAGCGATTTCGGCGCGCTGCGTCTATGAAGCGCTGAATATCTCCCAATTTGAGGAAGCCCGTCTCATAATGGTGCCAGCGCTGCTGCTGGCATTGCTGCTGCCGGTGTCCGCCGTGCTGCATGCTCTGCTGCCGGTTTTGCTCTGCTATCTGTTTTTACTTTTATGCCTGTTGCAGTATCTGATTCATTATGATCATCTGGCCCTGCTGCATATTGTATACTGTATGTTCTTCCCGCTTCTGCTGGGGAGCTGCTTTTTGGCGCCGCTCTATGTGCGGCGGCTTCCGGATGGACTATGGCTGCTGGTGCTGACCTTTATCGGGACTTGGTCGGCAGACACCTGCGCCCAATTCTGCGGAAAACTGTTCGGAAAGCACAAGCTGGGGATCGGGGTCTCCCCGAACAAGACCGTGGAAGGCTGCATCGGTTCTCTGGCCTGCACGGCGTTGGCCTGTGTGGCCTTTGGAGCGCTCTGTAATCGCTGGACAACGGCGCAGTTTTCCCTTCCGCTCATGGCGCTTTGCGGACTCTGCATTTCGGTTGCGGGCCAGATCGGCGACCTGCTGGCCTCGGCAGTCAAACGGCAGTTTCAGGTCAAGGATTTCAGCCGCCTGATCCCGGGTCACGGCGGGATGTATGACCGATTCGATTCCTTTGCCCTGGTGGGGCCGATGGTTTATCTGCTTGCCAGAATCCTCCTTCAAAAAGGATAGGAGGAGATTTTGCACAGCCTTTCACGAGAGGGGAGAGACGGTTCATGCGATCAGAACTCACGGTATTGGGGTCGACCGGCTCTATCGGCAGGCAGACGCTGGAGGTCGCCCGTGCTCAGGGCTTCCCTGTCCGGGCGCTCACGGCGAATGCCAGCCTTGACTTGATGGAGAAACAGGCTCGTGCATTTCATCCCGAACTGGTCGCGCTGGCAGATCCTGCGGTTGCGAGGGAGCTTTCTTTGCGTCTGTTTGGCAGCGGCGTAAAGGTGCTGGGGGGAGAAGAGGGCGTGATGCAGGCCGCCCGACTGGATGCGCCCATCGTGGTCAGCTCCATTGTGGGTGCGGCGGGTATTTTGCCCACCGTGGAGGCCATTCGCCGGGGAGCAAGGATCGCGCTCGCCAACAAAGAAGTGCTGGTTGCGGCGGGGAGCGTTGTGATGCCGCTGGTTGAGCGCTGCGGGGCGCAGTTTCTGCCGGTCGACAGCGAGCATTCCGCCATTTTTCAATGTCTGATGGCGCGGGCGGGAAGTCCGGTTCGCCGTATTTTGCTCACCTGCTCGGGCGGGCCTTTTTTTGGACGCTCGCGTGAAAGTCTTGCAGGGGTCACGCGGGAGCAGGCGCTTGCCCATCCTTCATGGAAGATGGGGGCAAAAATTACGGTGGACAGCGCCACCTTGATGAACAAGGGGTTTGAAGTTATGGAGGCCGCCCATCTGTTTGGAGTTGCACTCGATCAGATCGAAGTGTTGATCCATCGTCAGAGCGTGGTGCACTCCATGGTGGAATTTGAAGATCGCTCGGTAATAGCCCAGCTTGGCACGCCGGATATGAAAATCCCCATCCAGCTTGCGCTCACATGGCCGCAGAGGCTTGCATCTGACGCTCCGTCGCTCGATTTTTCTTCGCTTGCATCCCTGACCTTTTCCCATCCCGACAGGGAGACTTTCGGTTGTCTCGCTCTCTGCGAACGCGCTTTTTCACAGGGTGGGATTGCCCCTGCTGTGCTCAATGCGGCAAACGAGGTCGCGGTGGGCGCGTTTTTGAAGGGGAAGCTGCCCTTCCTGGGGATCGAGACCCTGTGCCGAGAGCTGCTTGACGAGTCGGAACATGTGGAACAGCCTTCGCTGGAGGATATCCTCGAGGCAGACCGTTCGGCCCGTGTCCGCGCGGCGGCGCACATGGAAGAAAGAGACTGGAGCGCCTTGTAACAGCGGGACAGGGCGTCGCAAAAGGGGTTCCTGCTGTATCATGTGGGAGGAACCATTTTAAAAAAGAAACGAATGAAGTAGGGCAGAATATAAGAGGGAGGTGACGGTTCGATGCTTGCAGCCATTCTGGTATTTGGTATTTTGATTTTTTCTCATGAGCTTGGGCACTATCTGGCGGCCCGCTGGGCTGGTGTGACAGTGCTGGAATTCTCGATCGGCATGGGGCCGGCTATCTACCGCTGGAAGAAAGAGGGGACCGATTACTCCCTGCGTCTTCTGCCGATCGGAGGATATGTCCGAATGGAAGGGGAGGAGGGCGATCCCTTCGGAGATTCAAGCCCGCGTCCTGTGATCACACGTTCCTTCCGAGAGGTTTCGGTCGGGAAGCGCGCCGTGATCGTTTCGGCAGGGGCCGCCATGAATCTGCTGTTGGCCTTCCTCATCATGATCGGGCTGGTGACCTCCTTCCGCGCCGTCGGGTCCACGACAGTGGCGAGATTTGAAGAGAACAGCCTTTCCGCCCAAACGGGACTCGAGGCGGGGGATCAGATTCTGGAGATCAACGGCCGAAGGATCCGCATCACCATCGATACCGTCTATGCCCTGTACCATAGCGGCGGAGTTCCCTGCGAAGTCACAGTGCTGCGCAATGGGGAGCGGCAGGTTTTGCGAAAAGTCTCCTTCCCGCTTGACGAATCGGGAGTTCCGAGGCTCGATTTCTATTTTCAGAGAGCACCCTTTCACCCCGGCACGATTCTGCACGAGGCGCTTTTCCGCTGCATCACGCTGACACGGGAGATTTATAGCTCGCTGGGAGAGATCTTCACGGGAGGGCTGTCAATTCGGGACCTTTCGGGGCCGGTTGGCACCACCAAGGTCATCAGCGAGGTCTCTCGTCAGGGACTGGCGTCGCTCGCCAACTTTGTCGTATTTATGTCGATCAACCTCGGCATCATCAACCTGCTGCCCATCCCGTCGCTCGATGGGGGAAGACTGTTTCTGCTGTTGATCGAAAAGCTGCGTGGCCGCCCGCTTCCCGCCGAGGTGGAGGGCGGAGTCAATCTGATCGGCTTTGCGTTGTTGATGCTGCTGGTCATGCTGGTGACCTGGCAGGACATCAAAACGCTATTGACGAGATAGATAATTGCCGTCTCACGTGTGAAAACGTGGTGTGACGCTGTAAGATCGGCCTTGTTTTATTGAGAAAAAGACTTTGTTTCAAACAAATTGAAGGTGATCCTGAAATGCCCCGTCTGTCAAATCCTGTTACGGTGCGCGGCCTGAAGATCGGCGGCGGCGCGC
Organism: Clostridia bacterium; assembly: GCA_017427525.1. Lineage (GTDB taxonomy): Bacteria > Bacillota > Clostridia > Oscillospirales > Feifaniaceae > Galloscillospira. Next base: position 26,379 of record JAFRSP010000036.1, on the reverse strand, counting down.
CGGTTGTCGTCCAGTCGATGACAAACACCAAAACGGCCGATGTGCAGCAGACTCTTTCGCAGATCAAGCATTTGGAAGAGGTCGGCTGCAAGCTTGTGCGGGTGACGGTGCCGGATACAGAGGCGGCTGAGGCGCTGCCAGGTATCCGCCGCGGCACGGAGCTTCCGCTCTGCGCCGATATCCATTTCGACTATCGGCTTGCGCTGGAGGCCGTGCGTGCGGGTTTTGATAAGATCCGCATCAACCCCGGCAATATCGGATCCAAGGAGCGGGTGCGTCTGGTGGCGGCTGCCTGTGCAGAACGTGGAATTCCGATTCGCATCGGAGTCAACAGCGGCTCGGTGGAAAAAGAACTGCTGCAGCGCTATGGTGGGCCCACGCCGGAAGCGCTGGTTGAAAGTGCTCTGCGCCACGCCGCGCTGCTGGAGGAGGTTTCTTTCACCGATATCGTGATCTCCATCAAGGCCTCCAATGTGCGGGCCACGGTGGAGGCCAACCGCCTCTTGGCACGGTGCTGCCCTTATGCGATCCACCTTGGCGTGACCGAAGCGGGAACACCGACGATGGGGGTTGTGAAGTCTGCGGTGGGGATCGGCTCCCTGCTGCTCGACGGGATCGGCGATACCATTCGGGTTTCTCTCACGGCCGACCCTGTGGAAGAGGTTCCCGCAGCCTATCGGATCCTATCCGCCTGCGGCCTCCTGCCGGATGCGCCGGAACTCATCTCCTGCCCGACCTGCGGAAGGACGGGGATCGACCTGATTCCGCTCGCAAACCGTGTGGAAGAGGCGCTTGCCAAGAAAAAGGTGCCGATCAAGGTCGCTGTGATGGGCTGCGTGGTCAATGGACCTGGAGAGGCCCGCGAAGCAGATGTGGGAATCGCCGGAGGCAGAGGAGAGGGCGTGCTCTTCTCCAAGGGGAAAATCCTCAAAAAGGTGCTCGAACCCATGCTTTTCGAGGAACTGATGCAGGAGATCGACCGAATGGAACGGGAGCGTTGCGGGAAATAAGCAGCGCAGACAGGGGAAAAGACGCAGGGCGCATGCCTTGCGTCTGATTTTCAAAGAGGATACAGATGAACGAAAACTTTACCAGTCTATTTTCAGAATACAGCTGTACCAGCGAGGGGCTCCGGCAGGCAAAGGTTGTGAAGATTCTCATGGATCGGGACCGACGTGGGATTGAGCTCTGGCTGAAGCTCGACCGCTACCTCGATAAGGAGGAACTGAACCGGATCTGCCTTGAGGTACAGAAGTTGTACGGGCTTGACCGCCTTCAGCTCCACTGCCGTTATGAGGGAATAGAGCTCACTGCCGACTATGCACCCATGCTGGCTCAGTATCTGGGGCAGGTCTGCCCGGGCTGCCGAGGCTTTTTAGACGACGCCGCTATGACGGTGGAGGAAGACAGGGTCACCCTTGCCCTGACCCATGGGGGCGGCGAAGCCTTGGCAAGGGCAGAGGGAAGGAGGATCCTTTCCGAACTGTTGTTAGAAGAATTTGGAAAACACTATGCGGTGGAATTCACCGGTGTGCTGGAGCTTCAGGAGTTGACCGAAGGACTGAGTATAGCGCCTCCCATTAAAGCAGAGCCTAAGGCAGAGCCACGCCGCATTGCGGTAAAGCAGGGAATTGCCCGCCGCTCGGCAGGGGAGTTGCTCTGTGGGAAGAGGTTCGACGGCGCGCCGGTCCCCATGCGCAGTGTGGATCTCGACAGTGGGAGCGTGACAGTGGAGGGAGAGGTGTTTGGGCTGGAATCCAGAGCCTCAAAGAACGGAAAAACCGTGATCGTGTCCTTCAATCTCACCGATCTCACCTCTTCTCTGCCGGTCAAGATGTTTCTGCAGATCGAGAAGGCCGAGCAGCTGCTCTCAAAGCTGAAGGACGGCAGTTATATCCGCCTGCGCGGCGAGATGCAGCTCGACCGCTACACCAACGAGCTGGCGGTGATGGCGCGGGATATCCTGCAGGTTGAGAAGAAGGTGCGCAAAGACAATGCTCCGAAGAAGCGGGTCGAGCTGCATCTTCACACAACTATGAGTCAGATGGATGCGGTTACGCCGGTGGAAGCCTATCTCAAGCGGGCGGCCGAATGGGGACATCCTGCCCTTGCGATCACCGATCATGGGGTGCTGCAGGCCTATCCAGACGCCTGCAACGGTGCGAAAAAGGCGGGATTTGAAGGCAAGATCCTCTATGGGATCGAAGCCTACTTCATCAGTGAAAACAATTCGGATTCATCGCCGCGCCAGGATTCCTTTGCGGATCCCTTTGTGATCTTTGACCTTGAGACCACGGGGCTCTCGCCGAGAACCGACCGCATGACCGAGATCGGCGCCGTGCTGGTACGGGAAGGCGAGGTGCTCGACCGGTTCCACACCTTTGTGAATCCGGAGCGCCCCATTCCCTATGAAATCACCAAGCTGACAGGGATCACGGACGAGATGGTGCGAAACGCTCCTTCCGAGCAGGAGGCGCTTTCGGAGTTTCTGTCCTTTGTAAAAGGGTATACGTTGGTGGCGCACAACGCCTCTTTCGACGTCTCTTTTCTGCGCGCAGCCGCGGGACGCTGCGGCATGGCGGTAGACAACCCTTCTGTCGACACGCTTGCCATTGCGCGTTGCGCCCTTCCGCAGCTCAAAAATCACAGGCTCGACACGCTTGCCGCTCATTTTCAGGTCTCTCTGCGGCACCACCGTGCGGATAATGATGCAGAAGCCCTGTCGCAGATCTTTTTCGGTCTCACGGAGCTTGGGAAAGCGCAGGGCGCCTCCACGGTGCAGGAGCTCTTTGAGGTGTTTGGAAATCGGCGCGATCTGCGCCTTGCGAGAACCTATCATCTGATCATACTGGCCAAGAACATGGTCGGCCTGAAAAACCTGTTCCGGTTGGTGAGCAAATCAAATCTGGAATACTTTGGAAACAAACGTCCGAAAATTCCGAAGAGCGAGCTCCTCCGTCACAGAGAGGGGCTGATCCTCGGTTCCGCCTGCGAGGCAGGCGAACTCTTTACCGCTATCGTAAATGGGGCTCCCAGAGAGGAGTTGCTGCGCATCGCCTCCTTCTATGATTATCTTGAGATTCAGCCGATTTCCAACAACCGGTTTCTGGTTGCAAACGGCACGGCGAAAGACGACGACCATCTGCGCGCCTATAACAAAACTGTTGTTTCGCTTGGCGAGGAGCTCGACATTCCGGTCTGCGCCACGGGAGACGTACATTTTCTCGAGCCGGAGGATGAGATTTTCCGCTCGATTCTGCTGGCCTCGCAGGGGTATGAGGACGCAGACCGTCAAAATCCGCTTTACTTCCGCACCACCGAAGAGATGCTGGAAGAGTTCTCCTATCTGGGGGAAGAAAAGGCCTTCGAGGTTGTGGTGACAAACACAAATCTGGTGGCGGATTGGTGTGACACTGTGGTGCCGCTCAAAAAGGGAATGTTCCCGCCCGAGATCCCTGGCGCCGATCAGGAACTGAGAGAGATCACCGCAAAGAAGGCGAAGGAGCTCTATGGAGATCCTCTGCCGGAGCGGGTCAGAGAGAGATTGGAGCGGGAGCTGGATCCCATTATCGGAAACGGCTACGCCGTGATGTATATCATTGCAAGGCGGCTTGTGCAGGAGTCGCGCCGCAACGGATATCTGGTCGGATCCCGCGGCTCGGTCGGCTCCTCTCTTGCGGCCTATTTCGCACAGATCACCGAGGTCAACGCCCTGCCTCCTCACTATGTCTGCCCAGCCTGTCACTTTATCCGCTTCGACGATTCCGGAGCATATGAGGCCGGCTGTGATATGCCCGATCTGATTTGCCCGAACTGTGGAAGTAAGTGCCGGAAGGACGGGTTCAACATCCCTTTTGAAACCTTTATGGGGTTTTCAGGAGAAAAGGTGCCCGATATCGATTTAAATTTCTCAGGGGAATACCAAACGCAGGCGCACAAATATGCCGAGTCGCTCTTTCCGAGACGGCATGTCTTTCGTGCCGGAACCATTGCAACGGTCGCTGAGAAAACAGCATTTGGCTATGTAAAGAAATACCTTGCCGAGCGGGGAAGAGTCGTTCCCCGTGCGGAGGAGGAGCGTTTGGTGCGCGGATGCACCGGGATCAAGCGCACAACGGGGCAGCACCCGGGCGGAATCATGGTGGTGCCCGAAGCCTTTGACATTGAAGATTTTACGCCGGTACAGCATCCGGCAGACGATCCGGACAAAAATGTGGTCACCACCCACTTTGACTACCATGCCATCCACGACAACATCCTCAAGCTCGACATGCTGGGGCACGACGACCCCACCGCGCTTCGGATGCTCGGCGATCTCACGGGGATCGATGTGACGACCCTCCCGCTCAATGACCCTGAGGTGCTGGCCCTCTTTTCGGGGGTGGAGAGTCTGAAGCTGATGCCGGGAGAAAACGTGGGAAACAACGGTTCAATCGCCATACCAGAGTTCGGAACCGGTTTTGTGCGCGGTATGCTGGAGCAGACAAAACCCACCACGGTGGGGGAATTGGTGCGCATCTCCGGACTTTCGCACGGGACTGACGTCTGGCTCGGAAATGCCGAGACCCTTATCCGCAACAATACCTGTTCGCTGCGAGAGGCAATCTGCTGCCGTGACGATATCATGACCTACCTGATCCAGAAGGGGCTTCCGAAGTCGGATTCCTTCAAGATCATGGAACAGGTGCGAAAGGGAAAGGGCGTTTCCGAAGAACAGGCAGGGCTCATGCGAGAGCACAGCGTACCCGATTGGTATATCGATTCCTGCCGTGCGATCAAGTACCTGTTTCCCCGCGCTCATGCCGTCGCCTATGTCACCATGGCGCTCCGGATTGCGTGGTTCAAGGTTCACCATCCGCTTCCGTTTTATGCCACCTATTTCTCGGTCAGGGCGGATGCCTTTGACGCCAGCGTGATGACAAAAGGAAAAGCGGCTCTGGAGCAGCTGCAGCGCGACGTTGCGAATCTCGACAAAAAATCAATGAAAGACGAAGACAGGGCCACCGTTGCGGAGGTCTGCCTGGAGATGCTGGCAAGAGGGTATACCTTCCTGCCGGTCGACCTGTATCGGTCGGATGCGACCACTTTTCTGATTGAGGGAAACGCTCTGCGTCCGCCGTTGGCTTCGCTGCCCGGAGTTGGGGAAAACGCCGCCGCCGCCATCGCTCAGGCGAGGGAAGGAAGAGCCTTTACCAGTCAGGAAGAACTCATTGCCCAGGCCAGGGTGTCGCGCGCTGTCGTTGAAACGCTGGCACAAAATGGAGCTTTGGGTGACCTTCCGGTCAGCGCGCAGTTGTCACTGTTTTAAAAAATTTAAGTAATTCATATTTTTCCAAAAATTCATTGACAAGGTAAATTTTAGCGTGTATACTAAGCACATATTAGAGAGAAGCGCAACTGTCTGTGTTTTTGTGATTCCGATCCGTTTTTCCTTCATTGTTTTTTTTAAGTGTGGGGAGATTCGGGCAGGCAAAAAAAGCACGTGGAGTTTTCCTCCGATGCTTTGTCGCTTTTTTCTCATGTTTTCAGCAAAGGCCCAGCCCCTCAATTTGGTTGTTTCTCATCCGACTCATTTGACCCTGCGGAGCGCACGACCCCATTTGTTGTGCAACTGATCTGAACCGCAAGCGAGGAGAAGCTTTCACCGTTTGAGCAACAGGTGCTGCAGCATAATATAGGAACGCACTTCTTTTCGAGATTGTGCAGTTCACAAATAAACCGGTGAAGTCAGCGGGTAACGTCATTCAGCGGGTCAAAACTTAGTTCATTCCTGTCGTGGGCAGAATGAAAATATGATGCCGGCAATGCCGGCAAAAATAACCAAAGCGAGGGAAAAAGAATGTACGAAGACAAAACTTTAGTGTGCAAGGACTGTGGCGCGGAGTTCGTGTTCACCGCCGGCGAGCAGGAGTTTTATGCTGAGAGAGGCTTCCAGAACGAGCCCCAGAGATGCAAGCCCTGCCGCGATGCCAGAAAGAATGCTGCCAAGCAGCAGAGAGAGATGTTCACTGCGATCTGCGCCAACTGCGGTGCAGAGGCCAAGGTCCCCTTCCAGCCGAGAAACGACAGACCGGTGTATTGCAGTGAGTGCTTTGCCAAGATGAGAGAAGAGCAGAACAATTACTAATTGAAATCTGAAAATGGATTCCTGAAATGGCGATAAAGGGACCGATGCGTATGCATCGGCCCCTTTTTTTGGAAGAGCATGGATCAGGAAGGATTATGCCTTGCATTTTTGGCTAAAAAGAGCTATACTATACTTGATTGAACATGCGGAGGAACGCTTTCTTCGCAAACCGAATTGGAGTAAGGAGGACGATAGCATGATTGTCAACAAAGATACGAAGATTTTTGATATCCTGATGGAAAACCGTGAAACCGCGCCCTTTTTCCTTGAGATGGGGATGCACTGCCTTGGATGTCCCTCTGCCAGAAACGAAACCCTGGGGCAGGCCTGTGCCGTTCACGGCGTCAATCCGGAAGAGCTTGCAGAGCGCATCAATGCATTTTTGAACAAGAGAGCGTAAAGAGATCGCTTGTTGCAGCAAAAGCCGCAGGGCCGGAGAGCTTCTCCGGCCCTGTTTGATGAAGGCAACCGCTCAAAAGGAACGGGCGCAAAACGGAAACAAGCAAAGGGATACGCAAAAAATGCTGCCAGGCAAAATTACCGCGCCGTGGCAGGAAGATCTTGGCGAGGGGAGGGCGCCCGTATGAAAAACCGAACCGACCGGTTACCGAAGCTGACGCCGCGCCTGGAGACAGTGGCGTCGCTGGTGCGCGAGGGAGCGCGTCTGCTGGATGTGGGAACGGATCACGCCTATCTTCCCGCCGTTTTGGTGGGGCAGGGAAAATGTAAATGTGCCCTTGCCACAGATCTTCGAAAGGGACCTCTTGCCCACGCGGCTGCGACGATTGCGGCCTGCGGACTTAAATCAAAAATCTCTCTTGTCATGACCGATGGGCTTACAGGGCTGAGTCTGGAAGAGATCGACGATGTGGTGCTGGCCGGCATGGGAGGGAAACTCATGCTCAGCATCATCAAGGCCGCGCCGAGTTTGAAAGATCCACGGCTGCATTTGATTTTACAGCCGCAGACCGATCTGCCGTCTGTGAGAGAGACGATGGCGGGGGATGGCTTTTGTCTGAATAGGGAACTTCTTGTCAGAGAAGAGCACAGGATCTATCACGTCTTTTCCTTTGTCTATGACGGGGTCAGGCGAAGTCTTTCGCTGTTAGAGCGGCAGATCGGAAATCCTGAGGCCGACCGGCAGCTGCTGCACGCATACCGTCAAAACCTGAAAGGGAGTTTGACAAAGCAGCTCGCGGGAATCCGAAAGAGCGAACAACCGGATGTCGCGCGGGCGGAGGAACTGGAGAAAATCCTCAGCTTGCTTGAAGCGGGAGAGATGTGATCCGGCACAAAAAGCGTCGAACGTAGTCGGATGCATTTGAATGGAAAACCTGTTAAACGGGCGGATTTCCATCTTTTGGGATCATGATAGGAATCGGAGGGATACATATGGCCACGGTCGGAAGGATTTTGGAATCCCTGTTGGAGCTGGCTCCTCTTGAGCTCAAGCTCGATTTTGACAATGCGGGGCTTCTTGTAGGGGATGCAGCTGTGCCGGTCGAGCGCGTTTTGTTTTGCCTCGACATCACAGACGAAGTCATTGAAGAGGCCGGTAAAAAGGAATGCCAGCTGATCGTAAGTCATCACCCCCTGTTTTTCACCCTGCCGAATTCGATTCGGGCGGATTGCCGTGAAACGGCCAAGATCACCCGCTTGCTTCAGATGGGCGTCTCCGCGATCTGTCTCCACACCAACTTGGATCGTGCGAAAGGCGGGGTCAACGACGAGCTCTGCCGCTGTCTGGAGCTCGTTCCGGCCGGCGTGCTGGGAGAGGACGCGTTGGGGCGCATCGGAACTCTGAAGCAGCCGATGTCGGTCGCTGATTTTGCGAAAGATGTGAAGCGGCTGCTTGGATGCCGTGGGGTAAAGCTCTACAACGCCGGTCGGCCGGCCAAACGGATCGGGTTGGTCGGAGGTTCGGGCGGCAGCTATCTGACGGCGGCCCTTTCTGCGGGGTGCGATACGCTGGTGACTGCAGATGTGAAGCACCACCAATTTCTTGAGGCGAGGGAACTTCACCTGAACTTGATCGACGCGGGGCACTATCACACGGAGCGCCCCGTTCTGTCGGTCCTGATGCAGACCCTTTCATCTCTCTTTCCGGAGCTTGTCTTTTTCCCATCAGACACCTTGCAGCAGGACGAGGTGCTCTTTCTGTAGGCTTTTGGGAGCTGGCAAGTTCAACCGGAGTCGTTTTGAGCCCTGCGAGAAGGGAAAGGCTGATTATAACATTTCACAAGGAGGCTGCCATGCCACTCGACGCCATCACATTGACCCATTTGACTGCCGAACTCAACGCCCGCCTTGCGGGAGCACGGGTGGATAAGGTCTATATGCCGGACAAAAACGAGGTTGTGCTGCTGCTGCGCGCCAAAGAAGGCAACTTGCGTCTGCTGCTGAGCGCGAGTCAAAACAGTGCGCGGCTTCAGATCACCAGGGTTCAGCGGGAAAACCCCAAGGTGCCTCCCATGCTCTGTATGCTCCTGCGCAAGCATCTGGTGGGCGCGCGGGTGACCGGCGTTTTTCAGGAGCCCCTCGAGCGGGTGGCACGGGTTTCGCTGGAGACGGTCAGCGAGCTTGGGGATCTGGAGCAACGCCATCTGGTCTTGGAAATGATGGGAAATATGAGCAATTTGATTCTGCTCACACAGGACGAGACGGTGCTCGCAGCACTGCGGTATGTCGACCTCTCGGAGGGGAAAACACGGCAGTTGATCCCGGGAGTCCGCTACCGGCTTCCGCCAAGACAGGATAAAGAAGATCCGAGCATGGATCTCGAGGCGCTACGCCGCGTGGCGTTTGCTTCGAGCGAGCTTCCGTGCGACCGATATCTGCTGAACAACCTGCTGGGGCTCTCTCCGCTGCTGGCGAGAGAGATGGCGTTTTCGGCCTGCGGGGGAGAAACTCTCACGATGGATGCGCTCGACGACGCCCGCAGAGAAGCGCTGCATCAGTCGCTGCTCGCTCTTTTTTTGGGAGAAGGGGCGCAGCCGACTTTGCTGCTTGACGCGGAAGGCACGCCGGTGGACTTCTCTTGCCTTTTGATTGCGCAATATGGATCCCTCTACCGCAGAGAGCAGTGCGAAAGCTACTCCGAGATGCTGGAGCAGTTTTATGCGCTGCGGGATGCGGCGGCCAGAAAGAAGCAGCGCACACAGCAGTTGGAAAAGGTGGTCAAGCGCGCAACAGAGCGCACTTCCAAAAAACTCTCCCATCAAAGAGCGGAGAAAAACGACTTTGCCGACCGGGATAAGTATCGGATTTTCGGAGAACTCCTAACGGCCAATCTCGCCTCTGTCCCGCGCGGAGCGCCCTTTGTGGAACTGCCCAACTACTATGAGGAGAATTCTCCGTTGCTGCGCATCCCACTGGATGTGGCAAAAAGCCCTGCGCTCAACGCTCAGACCTATTTTAAGAAATACCAAAAGGCAAAAAACGGAGAACAGATTCTGTTGGAACAGATCGAAAAAGGAGAGCAGGAGCTTGTCTACCTTGATTCGGTGGGCCTTGCTCTGGAACAGGCCGAAACGCAGGACGAGATCGACGCTGTGCGCGAGGAACTGATCGAGAGCGGCTATCTGGCCCGCCCGCGGGGAGATCAGGGAAAGAAGCGCGCAGGCAAAACAGGGGAGAAGCCCATGCGCTTTGTTTCAGACGATGGATTTGTGATTCTGGTGGGCAAGAACAACGCCCAAAACGATTGGCTGGTCACCAAGTTGGGAGAAAAGCAGGATTGGTGGCTGCATGTGCTTGGCTGCGCAGGGTCTCATGTTCTGGTACAAAGCGGAGGGGCTTGTGTGCCGGACCGCACGCTCGAACAGGCAGCGCAGCTTGCCGCGCACTTCAGCAAGGCGACCGATCCGGATAAGGTGCCGGTCACTTACACCCAGCTGCGAAACGTTAAAAAACCTGCAGGGGCAAAGCCGGGCAGCGTGGTCTATTTTTCCTCGCAGACGGCCTATGTCAAGTCGTCGCCCGATCTTTTGAAACAGCTGGAAAAGAACACTGCAACGTGAGCGCAAAGCCCTGGGTTATTTTACAGCCTGGCACCGGCAGGGGGGAACCCCTGCCTTTTTTCTGAATCAAGGAAAAATCCGGTTCAAAGCGGCGGCATGGGCGATGTGAGAGATCCGAATATGCCTTAGCAGGGCTTTCCGCCGGGGAAAACGCCTGCAGAGGGAGAGGTTTTCAGAACCCTGCGCGCCAGCAGATAGCAGCCGATCATGGCAAGAGAAAAGTTGTAGCGGGTCGTGTACAGCAGCCAGAGCCCTGCTGCGAGAATTAGGGCGAGTGAGAGGTTGCTGACGGATTCTAAAACAACTTCCGCCCGGTCGAGATCCAATTTTTGGAGCAGGAGGGCAGACAGAATGCGCCCTCCGTCGAGATCGTCGACCGGCATGAGATTGAGGCCTGCCAGGGCCAGATTGCAGACAACGAGGAAGAGCGCGCCTGTGAAGTCGCCGAACAGGAAAACCAGAGCGACCGTGCAACAGGCGCACAGCAGATTGGCAATCGGTCCTGCCGCGGCGACACAGAGCTCGCCTCGGTAGGGAAGAGAGAAAAGCCCGGGAGCGGTGATCTCAATTCCGAAGGGATGAAACCGAATCTGCTCCACCCGAATGCCGAGACGCTGCAGGGCAAAGAGATGTCCGGCTTCGTGCAGTGCGGCAGAGAATACCACCAGCGGGGCATAGACTGAGGCGTCGATGGCAAAAAAGACAAGGAGCAAGACGATCAGCCAGGGACTTACCCAGATGTGCCCCCGTTTCATGATAAAATCCCCAGTTCTATCGCGGGATCCAAAAAGATTCCGCTGAGTCTCAGTTCCAGGTGCAGATGGTTGCCGGTGGAAGAGCCGGTAGAACCTACGGTAGCGAGTTTGGTCGATGGTTTGACGCGGTCGCCTTCCTTGACCAGCAGGCTTTGACAGTGCGCGTATTTTGAGGTGAGCCCTCCCGCATGCTGCAGTACAAGGTAGTTGCCATAGATGGTATTGTATCCGGTTTCGATCACGGTTCCGGAGGCGACGGGGCGGATCGCCGTGCCTGCAGGCGCAGCAAGATCCAGCCCGTGATGAAAGGCCGATTCCTCTTTGGCAGGATCGCATCTTGCGCCGAAACGGGAGGTGACGGTTCCGTCCAGCGGGAGATTGAGCGGATAGGGAAGCGCTTGGTATTCGAGCGTGCAGTTGTCGGGAAGAATATCCGTCGCCGGTGCGGTAGCCGGTTCAGACTGTACATCGTCTGAAGAATCGCCGGATGCGATCTTTACAAAGCGAAAAACCGGAAGGCCGTCGCTTTGAAGGGGAACGGCGGCGCTTTTTACGCCGCCGTAGGGTTCTTCGGGAATATCAGGGAGGGCTTCAAAGGCAGTCGCGTCAAATCCGCTTTGATCGGTGCTGTTCGCAGCAGTACCACCCGGGGTGGATTGGGGTTCCAACGGCGTCAGAACAAAGCTCTGGGAGGGGGACGCGCCGGTCTCGGACGATTTGGACGATCCAAAGACCTCGATCGCTCCGTCTTCCGAAAACAGTTGGCCGAACACGGGAATACGCTTCACCGTCGAAGAGAGTACGGCGTTGACCTCCTCCAAATTGGTGGTGGATTCGATCGCCGCGACCATCGAATCGCTCAGTTCGCCGCCGACAACCGAAACCATGACGGCGAGAGCGACCATCACGGCGGAGCTTGCGAGCTGTAGAAAAAGCCGTCGGTCAGCGGCGTCGACGGCGCTGTGCACAGGGCGTTTTCTCCGTGCACGGGGAGCCGTCCGAAGGGGACGAAGCCGTTTTCCGGAGTGTTTTGCGATGCGCATGGCGATTCCCCCTTTTAGAGAATGATGCAGATCAGGCCGCCGCTGCCTTCGTTTACGATACGGGAGAGGGTTTCCTGCAGTTTTTCTCTGGCCTCTTCCGGTGTGCGGTTGAGCTTGGCGACCAGACCTTCGTTGACCAGTTCATGCAGAGATTTTCCAAAGAGATTGGATTCCCAAATCTTTTGCGGATTCTCTTCAAATTCTTCCAAAAGGTATTTCACAAGTTCTTCCGATTGCTTTTCACTTCCAACAATGGGGGATACCTCTGTTTCGATGTCGGCGCGGATCATATGGATGGAAGGCGCCGAGGCTTTCAGACGCACGCCATACCGGCTGCCCTGTTTCACGATGACCGGCTCCTCCAGATGTAATTCTTCGATGCTGGGGATCACAATTCCGTATCCCTTAGCAGAGACCTCTTCCAGTGCGGCAGACACCTTGTCGTATTCCCGTTTCATGCGGGAGAGCTCGAGCAGAAGGGTGACCATGGCCTCTTCATCGGGGATCTCAAAGCCGGTCTCCTCTCCGATCACCTGATAGAAGAGTCCATCACGAGGCTGAAGCTCCACGGTGGCGGAGCCTTCTCCCAAGTTCATATGAACCAGCGAAGATCGCTTGAGGTATTCGTTTTCCCCGAACTCCTGCACCGCGCCGGAGACGTCGCGAATCCGACCGATCTGCCGTGCGCCCTCCGTGACGCAGCGGAAGAGGGATTCTTTCAGCCAATGGTCGTGCGGCAGGGTAAAAACCCAGCCGGGCAGCTGGATGTTGATCTCCTGAATCGGGAATTCGAAGAGCACCTTTTCCATGATGCTTTTGATGTCGTTTTCGGTCAGTTCCATGCAATTGACCGGAATCACCGAGACTCCATATTCTTGGGAGAGGTCTGCGGCAAGCTGCAGGGTGTCTGCCCGAGCGGGATAACGGGAGTTGAGCACCAGGATAAAGGGCTTGTGCAGAGCGGAAAGCTCCTTCACAACCCGCTGCTCACTGGATTGATAGGACTCCCGCGGGATATCGCCAATACTTCCGTCGGTCGTGATGACGAGGCCGATGGTGGAGTGGTCGCAAATAACCTTGCGGGTGCCGATTTCGGCGGCGCGGTCAAAAGGGATTTCACCGTCGCTCCAGGGAGTGCGCACCATGCGGGGAAGATTGTCTTCCGAGCTGCCAAGGGCGCCCTCCACCAGGTAGCCGACGCAGTCAATCAAGCGGACGTTGAGCTTGGAGTTCTCGGAAAGGGAGATTTCCACCGCTTCATTGGGGACGAATTTGGGCTCAGTCGTCATGATCGTCCTGCCGCCCGCGCTCTGAGGGAGTTCATCGAGCGCCCGCACGCGTTTGTTCTCATTGAGGATATTGGGAAGGACCAGCGTTTCCATGAAGCGCTTGATGAAGGTGGACTTTCCGGTGCGAACCGGACCGACCACACCGATGTAGATATCGCCGTCGGTTCGGCGGGAAATGTCGTCATAGATCCTGAATTTATCCATCGTGGGGCCCCCTCGTGCATTTTTACCATATTTATGGAGGGCGGCCCCCGTTTATGCAGGGTCAGAGAATATTGTCCCACAGGAGCTGTTCGGAAGCGTCGATATGCGCAAGACGAGTCTGAAGTTGGTCGGCTTCCACCAGAAAATCGGCAAGATTTTGTTGATCCAGCAGCGTTTTTGCTCTTGTGAGAGTGCTCATGAATTCGTCCACTTCATGGTGCGAGGTGGTCATGTTGAAAAAAGGAAGGCGGCGTTCCGCCTCGCGCTCAAAGATCTGCATCCAATAGGAACAGGCGGTGTGGTCTCCGACTGTTGCGGCAGCAATCGCACGGGACAACTGTTCCGTCAGGAGAGTGACCGTCTCGTGATATATGGCCTGATTGCCCAGGCTGACCACGGTGATCAACAGGAGAATTGCAAGAGCGATCCAAAGACGCCTCGATTTCATGAAGCAGACTCCTTCCCGAATAGTTCAAGGATGTCGCCGTTTTGGTCCATGCTGCAATAATAGGTGTTTTCCACCGTGAATCCGCGGCGGGAGAGCAGCTCGTCGAGCGCGGCCCGTGAGAGAGAGAGTTCTTGGCAGACGCTTTTTTGCATCTTTCCGTCGTTCACAACCAGACGTACCACGCCGCGATCGGTTGCCTGAACGCCGGTATCCACGCGGGTGGGAGGAGAGAATTGCGGCTTGAGAAAAACCGAGAGTCTGCCGGTGGTTTCCAGAACCGCATAGGAGATCTCGGAAATGCGGTCGATCTTTTGCTGCCGAAGCTCCTCACAGAGATCGGAAACCGTAAAGCATTGCCGTGCCATCTCGTCCTGCAGGATCCGCCCGTTTTCCACGATGATGCTGGGCCTTCCCGAAATCAGGGTGTTCAGTGCCGGCAGTTTGAGCGACAGAGTGGAGAGCAGGATTTCGAGAGAGATCAGAACGCCGATCGAGATCAGCCCATAGGCCATAGGAATCTCGTTCGACTGCATGGGCACCGCCGCGACCTCGGCAATCAGCAGGGTGATCACAAATTCTGCGGGCTGCAGTTCTCCCATTTGGCGTTTGCCCATCAATCGAAGCGCAAAGATAATGGCGAAGTAGAGAATCACCGTTCGAACGAAAACAATGCCCATGGCAGATGGCCCCCCTTTCTGTGCGATGCATATGGTGCAGTTTGCGCAGCGCATCCGGCAGCTATTCGAATACGAAAAAAGAAAAGCTTTCCAGCTGTCTTTCAGCAGGGCGCGTCGCCTGCTTTTCTGGATGAAATGCGGTAAAAAAATGGTTGTTTCGGGGAAAAAGTCCCTTGTAAAATCTGTTTTCATGTGATAAACTATATAGGCATTATGAAAGGTGGTCCTCTGTCTCAAGAAAATATGAGAGAATGAACGCCTGAAACGAGGAGGAAATCCCATGGATTACATCAAGGCTGTAACAGATAGCCAACTCAAGAAAGACATTCCCGCCTTTAGTATCGGTGACACCGTTAAGGTGTATGTCAAGGTCAAAGAGGGCAACCGCGTGAGAGCGCAGATGTTCGAAGGCACCGTGATTTCCAAGAACGGGGGCGGCGTTTCCGAAACCTTCACCGTGCGCCGCATTTCCTATGGAATTGGTGTGGAGCGCACTTTCCCCCTGCACTCGCCCAACATTGAGAAGATTGAGGTTTCGCGCCGCGGTAAAGTTCGCCGTGCGAAGCTGTATTATCTGAGAGATCG
Source organism: Clostridia bacterium (assembly GCA_017427525.1). Classification (GTDB taxonomy): domain Bacteria; phylum Bacillota; class Clostridia; order Oscillospirales; family Feifaniaceae; genus Galloscillospira. The sequence goes on along the minus strand of JAFRSP010000036.1, from coordinate 11,232 downwards.
CGTTGGCAAGAGAGCCAAGGTCAAAGAGAAGATCTAACGGCATGAAAGGGGGCTTTCGCCCCCTTTTCTGTAATGTTTCGCCTGTGATTTCTTCGGGTCGCAGGTTATTTGAGATCGTGGGAAGCGGAGCGGATTTGGAAGAGGGGTTAGTATGGAAGACCGGCGGAGCGAAAAAGCGCCCCAGAAATCTCGTTATTTTGAACTCTATGACTGGTGGGATTGCCTGGTTTACTCCGTTTTGATTGTGGTGCTGATCCTCAGCTTCGGGGTTCGGCTGATTGGGGTGGACGGCACCTCTATGGTGCCGACCTTGCAGGATCAGGACCGTGTGCTGCTGCGCTCCGCCTTTTACACGCCGAAGGCTGGCGATATCGTGGTGTTTTCCAAGCTGTCGGAGCCGCTGGTGAAGCGTATTGTTGCAACCGAGGGCCAGATCGTCGATATCGACTGGGATAACGGCGTCGTCTATGTCGATGGAGTTGCACAGTATGAGCCCTATGTCAACGAGCCTACCTACAAGTCCGGCACGGTCGCATTTCCCGTGATGGTGCCGAGCGGCTGTGTTTTCGTGATGGGCGACAATCGGAACAGGTCGACCGACAGCCGTTGGGTAGAGGTTGGCATGGTGGATACCCGCCACATTCTCGGCAAGGTCTTTTTCAGGATCATGCCCTTTTCTGAGTTCGGATTGATTGCAAACTCGTGACGCCCCTGACCCCGCCGTCCCTTTCACCGGCGGGGTTGCTGTTTGAAAGGAGAACCGATATGGCGCCCGATTCGCTCAATATCCAATGGTATCCGGGACATATGACAAAAACACAGCGCGCGATCGAGGCAGATCTGAAATTGGTCGATGCGGTGGTGGAAATCCTGGATGCGCGGATACCGGTCAGCTCCAGGAATCCCATGATCGATTCGTTGACCAAGGGGAAGAAGCGGCTGATCGTGCTCAACAAGTCCGATCTCTCTCAACCCGAGGGCAACCGTCGGTGGACGGCTCACTACAGAGCAAAGGGTTATGAGGTCGTGGAGCTCAACGCCCTCAGCGGAAAGGGGATTGCAGGGCTTGCTCCGGCTCTGCGCCGGTTGCTGGAAGATAAGATCGAAAGAGACCGTGCACGGGGGATGAACAAGTCCTTGCGTGCAATGATTCTTGGCATTCCGAATGTCGGGAAATCCTCTTTGATCAATCGCTTGGCAAAAACGGCAAAAACCAAGGTGGCCGACCGTCCCGGCGTCACGCGGGGAAAGCAGTGGATCTCGATCGAGGGGAATATCGACCTGCTCGACACGCCAGGGATCCTGTGGCCAAAGTTTGAAGATGAAACGGTCTCGTTGCATCTGGCCTTTACAGGTGCGATCAAAGACGATGTTCTGGATGTGGAGGAGATCGCCTGTCGGCTGCTCGGCACATTGAAGCAAATTCGTCCCGAAGCCCTTGCCGAGCGGTATCGGTTTGATCCTTGTGGATTTGAAGGATCCTATGACATGCTTGAGGAGCTCGGGCGGCAGAGAGGTTTTTTGGCCACCGGCGGATCGGTCAACACCGAGCGGGCCGCACGTATTCTCCTGGATGAATTTCGAGCCGGAAAGCTAGGAACCTTTACACTTGAATTTCCGGAGGAATCCGAATGAATCAGCACGATCAATCCGATTTGTATGCATTCGACGACCGATACCGGCAAAAGAATGGGCCTCTGCTCTGCGGCGTGGACGAAGCGGGCCGCGGCCCCCTTGCAGGACCGGTTGTGGCTGCGGCCGTAGTTCTGCCCGCCGACCTTCGGCTCGAGGGCCTCAACGATTCCAAAAAGCTTTCGGGAAAAATAAGAGAACGGCTTTTTGAAGAAATCACACGGAAGGCGATCTGCTATCACATTGTCGCCGTGGAGCCCTCCATGATCGACAAGATCAACATTCTCCAGGCCACCATGCTGGCCATGGAGCGTGCCGTCTCCGGTCTTGCACAGCGGCCGGACACTGCGGTGGTCGATGGAAATCGTCTGCCCAAGCTCCCGCCTCTCACACGGGGACACGCCGAGGTCAAGGGGGACGGTCGTTCGGCTTCCGTGGCCGCAGCTTCGATTTTGGCAAAGGTGACCAGGGACCGGATCATGGTCCAGCTTGCACAGACCTATCCGGAATATGGATTTGAGCAGCACAAGGGATACCCCACCAAGGCGCATTATGAGGCGTTGCTCACACACGGAGCCAGTCCCGTGCACCGCATGTCCTTTTTGAAGAATCTGGAGGAAAAGAGGGCTTCGATCGGGAGAAAGACCGATCAGCAGGAGATGGGAGCTTTCGGCGAGCAGGCTGCGCTTGCCTTTCTGGAGCAGAAGGGGTATCTGCTGCTCGATCGCAACTTTCGCTGCAAAGAGGGGGAGCTCGACCTTGTGATGCGCGACGGAGACTGTATGGTCTTCGTTGAGGTCAAGGCCCGAACCGGAAGCTCCTTCGGCCGTCCAGCCGATGCGGTGCGGCGGCAGAAGCAGCAGCGCCTGATCTATGCGGCCGAGCGCTATATGCGGTCGCATAGGGCGGGATTGCACCGTTTTGATGTGGTGGAGGTCTATCTCACCAGGGAACCAGGCGGGCTTCGTGTTCTGAAAATCCAGCACATTCCCAATCTGTTTACTTATAATATCAATACCTATAGACCGGAGAAGTCGTTTTGAAGGAAAACCCGTCGCTTCGGAACGATTCGCAAGGGAACCGTCAGAAAGGAGATCAAGGAGATGAAAAAGAGAGTCATCGACACGCACTGCGATACCCTCATGTATTATTCAAAAGACCCTTCCGGCTTTGTCGGAGGAGACTGGAATGTCACGCTGGACAAAATGTCCACCTATGAAGCCTATCTTGGCACCTTTGCCATGTACTATGATGCGACCGTAACGCAGGATCAGCGCAAAGAGCAGGCGGCGCTCTATCGCAGCGCGGTGGAGCATCTGTTTTCCACCCATCCCGTGGCGCCCATCCGGTCGGTCGAGCAGCTCGAGGCGTTTGAGTGCACCGGCGGCTGCGGGGCGCTGCTCTCCATTGAAAATGCCTGTGTGTTTGAGGACGATGAGGCGGAGTTGCAGGCTGCCTGGGATATGGGTGTGCGCATGATCTCGCTGACCCATTTTCGAAACAGTCAGTATGGCTGCGGGAATCTCGCCAACACCCCCGAGGTGGAGGATACGGGGCTCACGGACCGCGGAAGGGAAATGGTACGCCTGATCGAGCGGCAGGGCATGATTTTCGACGTGTCCCATCTCTCCTTCAAGAGCTTTTGGGATGTTCTTGAAACCTCGAAACAGCCGGTGATCGCCTCTCATTCCAATTCCTTTGCGGTGCGCGACCACGGCCGGAATCTCACCGATGAGATGTTCCGGGAAATCGTAAAGCGGGGCGGCCTTGCCGGGATTTGCTTCGCGCCTCATTTTATTGCCGCAACCGAGAAGGTCCAGCTTTCGCAGGTGGTGGCCCATATTGATCGCTTCTGCTCGCTTGGGGGAGAAAAGTGCATCTGCCTTGGCGGGGATCTGGACGGCATCGATTCCTTCATCTGCGGGCTTGAGGATTGCTCCAAGAGCTGGAATCTGGCGGAAGAGTTGCTGAAGCATGGGTATTCGGAGTCGCTGGTGGAGGATATCATGTGGAACAATGCAAGAGATTTTCTTTTAAAGTCCCTTCCCAGAGAGCAGGGGGCCCGTCGATGAGGTACTTCAGCACCAGGGATCAAGCGCATCAGGTCAGCGGCTGCCGCGCCGTGATTTCCGGCATCGCGCCGGATGGAGGGCTTTATCTGCCGTGTGAACTGCCCAGGTATGCGCAGGAGGATCTGAAGAGTTTTTTGCAGTTCTCTTATGTGGAACTGGCGGCGGAGGTGCTTGCCTTCTTTTTTCCCGAGATTGGGAAACAGAAACTGCTTTCGGCCTGCCGCAGCGCCTACGCGCCGGAAAAATACGGCATGGAAAACCCTGTTTCTCTGAAACGGCTTGGAAAAGATCTCGTAATGCTCGAGCTTTGGCATGGGCCGACCTTAGCCTTTAAGGATATGGCGCTCCAGTTGCTGCCGCATCTGCTCACCCTGTCATTGGCGGTTGTGGGGGATGACCGGCGGGCACTCGTGCTCACCGCCACCTCCGGCGACACCGGAAAGGCGACCCTCCAGGGCTTTACAGATGTGAAGGGAACGGGCGTGGCCGTATTTTATCCCGCCCACGGCGTCAGTGAGATGCAGAGGCTCCAGATGGCGACCCATCGGGCGGGAAATGTCTCGGTGTTTGCCATCGACGGCAACTTTGACGATACGCAGACTGCGGTGAAGCGGATTTTTGCAGAGGATGAGATGCGGGATGAGGCGGCCAAACAGGGGGTGTTTCTCTCTTCGGCCAATTCGATCAATGTCGGCCGTCTGCTTCCCCAAATCGTCTATTATTTGTATGCATGGCTCTCAATGGTTCGAGAGGGGATGCTCGACCTGGAGCAGCCCTTTGACATCGATGTGCCGACCGGAAACTTCGGGAATATTTTGGCGGCATGGATGGCGAAACGGATGGGAGTTCCCGTCCGCCGTCTGATCTGCGCTTCCAATCGCAACAATGTCCTGACCGACTTTTTCCGCACCGGAATTTATGATACGAGCCGCCCCTTCTATCAGACCAATTCGCCCTCGATGGATATTCTGGTTTCCAGCAATCTTGAACGGCTGCTCTTCTATTGTCTCGGGCAGGACGATGCGGCTTGCGCCGAACAAATGGGCAGTCTTGCACAGACCGGCAGCTATCGTCTTCCGAAGAAGGCTGCTGCAGCGCTGCACAAGGAGTTCTTTGCAGCCTCCACCGACGATGCCGGAACGCTGGAGTCGATCGGGCGCACCTACCGGGAATTTGGCTACTGTGTCGATCCCCACACGGCGGTGGCGGTTGAGGCCTACCGCCAGGCGCCCGACAAGATTTTGACTCTGGTCGCGGCGACGGCTTCCCCCTATAAGTTTTCTTCCACAGTACTGAAAGGTCTGGGACAGGATCTGGAGGCAGATGAATTTCTCAATCTTCAAAAGCTTGCCGAGCTCTTGGGTGAGCGGCCTCCGGAGGCACTGCGCGAGCTGCGTGGGCTGCCGGTTCGCTTTCATGAGGTGTTCCAAAAAGATCAAATGGCAAAGCTGGTTCGCGCGCTGTTTTGAAAATCGAGGGTTTTCACCCTGCAACGCAAATGCAAAGTGGGGGGTAAGAGCCCCCCACTTTGCATGCCGTGACGGATTGCAAGGTCTTATCGGACCGATTCAAAGGTGGCGCAGCTGGTCTCCGCCGAGTTTTTGACCGAATTCCGGGAGGAGGTCCCGCTGCTGTTGCAGCTGCGGACGGCGATGACGGGGGCATTGCAGCAATCCTGACCGCAGTGGTAGCGGCAGGATTCAATGGTGCAGTTGACGCCCCGGTTGGTATACTCGCTCATGACGTGTCATCCTTTCCCAACGTGTTGGTGATTTCCGCCAAGCCTGTACCTTGGCTCAGCGCAGAGTTATTGTGCCCGCAGCGAGCCGCTTCATACGCAGTTGCAGGCTGAAAAGAAGGGCCTTTTGAAAGGGGCTCAAAAAAGGAGTTGAGACCGATCGTCTATATCATCGCAGACCTTCACCTGAGCGGATCGGTGGACAAGCCCATGCAGGTGTTCGGACCGGAATGGGATAACCATGCCGAGAGAATCCGAGAAAACTGGATGGAGCGGGTGAGGGAAGAGGATATCGTGTTTCTCCCGGGAGATTTTTCATGGGGGATCGATCTCGAAGAAGCGCTGGCCGATTTTCGTTTTTTGGAATCGCTGCCGGGAACCAAAGTGCTCTCCAAAGGGAATCACGATTACTGGTGGACCACAGTGTCGAAGATGCAGCAGTTTCTCGAGAGCAACGGGATTCTCTCGGTGGAATTTTTGCACAACAATGCCCGTGCCGCACAGGGAATGATCGTGTGCGGCACCAAGGGATACCAATGGAACAATCAGGACAGCACCGCGCAAAACGAAAAACTGATCCACAGGGAGGCCTGCCGTCTGGAACTCTCTTTGGAAGAGGGTATGCGGCTGCGACAGAAGCTGCCGGGCTATGAAGAGGCGGAGCTGATCGCGGTGATGCACTATCCGCCTGTGGTGGTGGGACAGAAAAACGAGCATTTTCTTGAGATCCTGCAGACCTACGGCGTGAAGCGCTGTTATTACGGTCATATCCACGGGGCTGCAAAGGCCTCTGCCTTGACGGGATGGTATCAGGGAGTGGAGTTTTCGCTGATTTCGGCAGATTTTTTATCTTTTTGTCCCCAAAAAATAGATAAAACGGTTTCCTTTTAGAAGATTTATGGTATAATATCTGATGCGGCTGATTCAAATGCGCCTTTTCAGCTTCCGCCGCAGGACGTCTGTTGCCACAGGGACGTCAGAATTCATCGACTGAATAACGGAGGTACAACATAGTATGAAGGTTTTAACTCAAAAGGAGCTTTCCAACTCCAAGGTATTCTTGGAAATCAGGGTTGACGGAGAGGAATACCAGAAGGGGCTGGATGCCGCATACCGAAAGATTGCCCCCCAGATCAGCGTGCCGGGCTTCCGCAAAGGAAAAGCTCCCAAGAATATTGTGCTTAAGACCTATGGCACAGGGATCCTCTATGAAGAGGCCACCAACGCGACCTATCCGGAAGCCTATGAGAAGGCTATTTCGGAGGCCGGTGTGGAGCCGGTCGATTATCCGGAAATCGATATTATCGATATCAACGACGAGGGCTATACCTTCACCGCTACGCTGACCCAGAAGCCTCCCGTCAAGCTGGGTACATACAAGGGCCTGTCTGCCTACAAGCCCCCCGTGGAGGTCACCGATGAAGAGGTCGAGACGGAGATCGAGAATCTGCGCGACCGCAACGCCCGTCAGATCGAGATTGAGCCCCGTCCCGTTGAGAATGGCGATATCACCCTGATCGACTATGTCGGCAAGCTCAACGGAGAGCCCTTTGAGGGCGGCACCGCCGCAGCGCAGTATCTCACCATCGGATCCGGTCAGTTTATCCCCGGTTTTGAGGACCAGATCATCGGCCACACCCCCGGCGAGACCTTCGATATCGACGTGACCTTCCCCGAGGACTATCCGGCTGACGATCTCGCCGGAAAGCCCGTGGTTTTCACCATTTCTCTGCACGCCATCAAGAAAAACGAGCGGCCTGAGCTCGACGACGAATTCGCCAAGGATGTCTCCGACGCTTACAACACGGTGGAAGACCTGCGAGCGGGAATGAGAACCGCGGTTGAGGAGTTCAAGACAAAAGAAGCCGACCGGTCGTTTGAGGATGCGCTGCTGGCGCAGGTGGTCGAAGGGATGGAGGTCGAGGTTCCCCAGGTCATGATCGACCGTCAGATCGACGGAATGGTGGAGGATTTCGGCGCCCGTATGCAGCAACAGGGGATCAATCTGGAAACCTACCTTTCCATGATCAAGGTGGAGAAGGATGAGTTCCGCAAAACCTTTGCAGAGGCGGCCGAGAACAACGTCAAGACTTCTCTGGCGCTCGAAGCCATCGTGAAGGAAGAGGATATCGAGATCAGCGAAGAGGAATACAACACCGAGCTTGAGAAGATTGCAAATTCGGTCAATATCGAAATCGAGAAGCTGGCGGATATGATCGACAAGGCGGGGCTTTGCAGAGAAATCGCCGTGACCAAGGCGGTGCAGCTGATCAAGGATTCCGCCGTGCTGCTCGACAAGGCCCCTGAAAAGGAAGAGAAAAAGGACGAAGAAACGACAGACGAAAAGGCCGAGGAAAAAGCTGAATAAACCGGTCTTGTCCGCGGTTGCGGACGAATGGACTGGGATCCAACCATGTTCTCGGGAAGCTCTTCCCGAGAACATGTATACTTCCCACAAAATGGGCGTATACTCGAAAAGTGTGCAGGCAAGCGAAAAGGAGGAATTGCGATGAGTTTGGTTCCGATCGTCATAGAGCAGACGTCCAGAGGAGAACGCTCCTATGATATTTTTTCAAGACTTCTCAACGACCGCATCATCTTTCTGGCCGACGAAGTCAACGATGCGACGGCAAGCCTCGTGACGGCACAGCTGCTCTATCTGGAGGCGCAGGATCCCGATAAGGATATTTCGTTTTATATCAACAGCCCCGGCGGTTCCGTTTCGGCCGGCTTTGCCATTTTTGATACGATGAACTATATCAAATGCGATGTTTCCACCATCTGTATCGGTATGGCGGCCAGCATGGGCGCTTTTCTGCTTGCGGCCGGCACAAAGGGAAAGCGCTTGGCGCTGCCAAACAGCGAGATCATGATCCACCAGCCCATGGGCGGCACACGCGGCCAGGCCTCCGATATCAAGATCCACACGGAGCATATCCTCAAGACCAGAGCCACGCTCAACCGGATCCTCTCCGAAGTCACGGGAAAGCCGCTGGAGGTCATCGAAAGAGATACCGAGCGCGACAATTTCATGACGGCAGGGGAAGCGATGGAATACGGACTTGTCGACAGAGTGATCGCCAATCGCTGACGAAAAATCTCCCTTGCAGGAAAGAAGGTAATTATGTCAAACACACCCACCAGCCATGAAATCAACTGTTCCTTCTGCGGAAAATCGGCAGGCGAGGCGCGTCGTATCATTGCCGGTATCTCCGCCTATATCTGCGACGAGTGTGTGGAAATGTGCTATGATTTGCTTGGAGAGGCCACGGATACCGAACCGGATTCCCCCCGCGAGGGAAAAGGGGAGTCGCTTCCCACCACCATGGACATGCTCCCCACGCCGAAGGAGCTCAAGGAGCTGCTTGACGAGTATGTCATCGGACAGGACGAGGCCAAAACAGTTTTGGCCGTGTCGGTCTATAATCACTACAAGCGGATCTATTTCGGGGAAGACAACGATGTGGAGCTCCAAAAGAGCAACGTGATTTTGCTGGGGCCGACCGGCGTGGGAAAAACCCTGATGGCGCAGACCCTGGCGCGGGCGCTCAACGTGCCCTTCGCGATTTCAGACGCCACGACTCTGACCGAGGCCGGCTATGTCGGAGAAGATGTGGAGAATATTCTGCTGCGTCTTATTCAGGCCGCCGATTATGATATTGAGCTGGCTGAGCGCGGCATCATCTACATCGATGAGATCGACAAGATTTCCCGCCGCAGCGAAAACCGTTCCATTACGAGGGACGTCAGCGGAGAAGGCGTGCAGCAGGCGCTGCTGAAGATTCTGGAGGGAACCGTGTCCAATGTGCCGCCGCAGGGCGGGCGCAAGCATCCGCACCAGGAGTTTATCCAGATCGACACCTCCAATATCCTCTTTATCTGCGGAGGAGCATTCGATGGGATTGAGGAAATCATTGAAAAGCGCGTTGGGAAATCCGCGATCGGATTTGAGGCCAACGTGCTTGGAAAAGAGGACAAAAAGGCGGCAAAGCTGCTGCATCAGGTCGTGGCGCACGATCTGATCAAATACGGACTCATCCCGGAGCTTGTCGGCCGTCTGCCGGTTCTGACGACGCTGGATCCGCTCAGCATAGAGGCGCTTAAGCGCATTTTGGTCGAGCCGAAGAATGCGCTGGTCCGGCAGTATGCCGCGCTCTTCGCGCTGGACGGAGTGGAGCTTGAATTTGAAGACGACGCGCTGACCGCCATTGCCGAAAAGGCGTACAGCAATGAAATGGGCGCCCGCGGATTGCGCTCGATCGTGGAATCTGTGATGACCGGCGTGATGTTCGAAATCCCTTCGAATATCGATATTTCCAAGGTGATCATCACCAGAGACTGCCTGGAGCATCACGGCGAGCCCAAGCTGGTTTTCGATAAGAACAACAAACGGCATCTTGCACGCCGCCGCGCGGCGGCGATGGAACTGGAGTCCAGAAAGGGCAATGCCTCCTGAACGTCCATGTTCCCAGTCGAATAGGAGAAAAATCGTGAGTAACCAAACCAAGGAAATGATGAAAATTCCCATGATTGCCCTGAGGGGCCTGGTGGTTTTTCCGGGCTCTACGGTGCATTTTGACGTCGGCCGCCGCCGCAGTGCGGCGGCGCTCGACTTTGCCTTAAAAAAAGGCTGTCCTCTTTTTCTGGTGACCCAAAAAGACGTTCGGGTCGACAATCCTGAATTCGACGACCTGTATGAGATCGGCACCATTGCCGTTGTCAAGCAGGTTCTGCGCATGTCGGAGGAAAACATCCGTGTTTTGGTGGAGGGCATCTCGCGCGGAAGGATCACCGAGATCGTGTCGGGCAAGCAGTTGCACATGGTCACGGTGGAATCCATCCCGGAGCAGCCGCCTGAGGACGAGATGGAGGGACTCGGCGCGGTGCGCGAGTTCCAGGCGATTTTTGAGCAATATTCCATGAATATCCCCAAGCTCTCGCCCGATGTGGTGCTCTCTGTCATCTCTATTGAGGAGCCGGGCGCTCTTGCAGATTATGTTGCGTCCAACATCAATATGAAGTTCGACAGCAAGCAGTCCATTTTGGAGTGTTTGCCGCCGGTTGAGAGAATGCGCCGCATGATCTCCCTGCTTCGCAAGGAAATCGAAATCCTGCGCATTGAGCAGCAGATCCGTTCCCAGGTGAAGGAGCAGATGGATCAGAACCAGCGGGAATACTATCTGCGTGAGCAGCTCAAGGTCATCCAGGGAGAACTCGGCGAGGGTGAAGATGTGGTTTCGGAAACCATCGCCTATCGGGAGAAGATCGAAGCGCTGAAACTCGACAAGTCGCTCACCGAGCCCCTGCTCAAAGAGGTTTCACGCTTGTCGCATATGCCGTCTTCCTCTTCGGAGGCCGCCGTGATTCGCAATTATCTGGACGCCTGCTTGGATTTGCCGTGGAACACCGAGACGAAAGACCGGCTCGATCTCAAACGGGTCCGCGCCCGCTTGAATAAGGATCATTTCGGGCTGGAAAAGGTCAAGCAGCGCATCATTGAACAGCTTGCGGTGCAGAAGCTGACCGAGAATAAAAACAGCCAGGTGATCTGTCTGGTCGGCCCTCCCGGAGTGGGGAAGACCTCGGTGGCGATTTCGATTGCAGGGGCCCTCGGTCGGAAATTTGCCCGTATTGCTTTGGGTGGAATTCGGGACGAAGCCGAGATCCGCGGGCACCGAAAAACCTATATCGGAGCGATGCCCGGCAGGATTATCGACGCCATTTCCAGAGCGGGCAGTAAAAACCCTCTCATCCTGTTGGATGAAATCGACAAGCTGACCAGCGACATGC